>NZ_CAWMEB010000289.1:0-509 GCF_963866145.1 Xenorhabdus sp. NBAII XenSa04 | reverse complement strand
GCCCGGCTCGCAGTCGCTGCCGTGCTCGCCATCGCCGCCCCGTGCAGCCCCCGCAGGGGGCTTCCCTTGAGTAAAGCCTCATCAGTAAAACCGATCCAGATCCTGAGCATCAGTGCTTGATAGCGTCGCAAGGCGCCGCTTGCGGGCTCTGTGCCGCCCGCCCCCGCAGAACGGCCGCCCGGCGTCCGGCAAGCCGGCCACCGTTCGCCCGTTGCCGTGAAAAACCGCACAGGATCAGGTTGTTCAGCGCATCAAAAGGAAAGCAGTCAGCTATTATTGCACCACAGCTTGCGGCGGTAGCGTGGCAAATAATCCCAAAAGGTGCGTCGGGGTCAAGAAATGATCGGGGCAAAATCGGCTCAATCTGCCACTTCGAAAGCCTTGTCCTGTGCGGGCTGGCGAGGTCGTGCGGGTATGACTGCCTCGGAGATGATGCCCCTTTTTAGGCCAGTATTTTGATGAGGAGTCGGGGCTTTTTTACAATCGGCACCGTTATTACTCGCCGGAGA
>NZ_CAWMEB010000288.1:0-912 GCF_963866145.1 Xenorhabdus sp. NBAII XenSa04 | reverse complement strand
AATACATTTAAATGGCTGGACGATGGAATGCAAAACGGTTTTTTGTTTTGTCTTCCATCGTCAGCAGACAAGCCGCACAGCGGCGCGTCAGTCTTCCCGGTTAATGCTGATATTTTGATGGCGCATTCACTACCTGCGTCATCCATTCAAACCAATCTCCGGCAGTATAGGCGCCCTTGCTTGCGCTCAGCACCGTATTTTCCATATCAATATGAAAACGCTGGTGCGAGATATCCTGACAATAGCCCATAAAAGGCTCGTCGATACGATGAAGCTGAATGGCGGTGGCTTCCTTTCTGGAGGAAGGAAAAAACGCCCCGCCGACCTCTGCAAACATGTCCGCATCATCCTGTTGTGCACCACAATGTTCGCAGTGGTTTATCCAGTGCGTTCGGCGTATTCGCCGCCCCACTGTTTTGCGCAAAGTGTGGTGAAAGCCAGATAATACATTGCGCACGGTGGTGGGAATGTCGGCGACATAAAAGGCAAACGCCGGGCTGTCCTGCTCTGAGTAGTCAACTTCAGCGTTGTTTTCGTCGTCATCTTCTTCATCGTCATCATCCGTTTCCAGCATTTTATGCCCGGAAGGCAACATAAATGCGGTGACGGTGGTGTGTTCATGGCACTGTGGGCACAGCGTCCGGGTTTGGGCGAGATACCAAAAGGCCGCATGCACATTGTAGAACGGTAACCAGTTCATAAACGGGGTCGGGTCAAAACTGTCGTCGATATACCAGATTTGGGCGGCTGCATCCCAGTGTGCGCCCAATTTGCGTGCCTTCTCGTGTTCTTCATCGGGGACATTTAAATCAATCCGCAGCATATTACTTCCTTTATTCTTCATGGTTAAGTCTTGGCTAAATACGTTAGTCAGACTATTTAGCTAATTTTCACCAAAGCATAAAGAGTTTA
>NZ_CAWMEB010000287.1:0-1030 GCF_963866145.1 Xenorhabdus sp. NBAII XenSa04 | reverse complement strand
GTGGTGAGTGACCATCAGGGGACGCCGCGCGAGATGCTCAACGAGGCCGGCCAGCTTATCTGGGCGCAGCGGCTGAGAACCTGGGGGCAGGCAGATCATTCTCAGGTGATTGCGTCCAATGATGCAGATTATCATGTTGGTTGTAACTTCCGGTTTTTAGGCCAGTATTTTGATGAGGAATCCGGGCTTTTTTACAATCGGCATCTCGCGGCGTCCCCTGATGGTCACTCACCACATAGTGCAGCTTGCCTCGCTCAAAACGGGCTGACGGTGTGAGTGCGCCCGGTTCGTAGAGCCAGCGGACACGCTGATTTTCCGCCGGTGTGCCATCGGCATAAATCGGCGTTTCCTCAACCAGATGGTCACCGCTCCACAGGTAATCCTGTCCGACGATGGCATCCGCTCTCAGTGCTAAATCCGGTTTGCCATCCAGCCACAATTTTAAATTTGTGGCAGCCAATTTTCCATCGTGAATTTTCAGTTTTTGGAGTCGCCTACCAAAAGGATCGTATTTATACTGCCAACGCGATCCATCTGGGGTTTCGCAGTGGGTAAGCTGGTTTTGCGTATCCCAGCGATAGCGCCAGATTTGTGGGCGGAAGCCATCACGGTGTTCAGTTTTTTCCACCAGACGACCGTTGTCATCATAGCGATAACGGTTATCCCCTTGCTGCACAACACGTCCGGCTTTCTGGCGTTGATTGATTTGTGCCACCGCTCCCCGCGCATCGGTCGGCAGATGTTGGCTCAGGTTACCGTTGGCATCATAACGGAACTGTTCTTCATACGGACGGTTGCCATCAAACAGGGTATGCAGTATTTGGTCGTTAGTATTGTAACGGTAGCGGGTTTGTCCCCAGCGGCTGTCGTCAATCACACGGACGTTATGGGCGCGGTCGTATTGCCAGCTCCGGTTGACGGCGGTGGCCTGGGGTGGGAAGTGCGGATCGTTTTGCGCCAGCGTTTCCCGGAAAAATTGGGTAGCCTGACCCGCCGACTGATGTGCCAGCAGGCCAGTTGCGGTGTAGCG
>NZ_CAWMEB010000286.1:0-1162 GCF_963866145.1 Xenorhabdus sp. NBAII XenSa04 | reverse complement strand
CTACAGAAAAAAGTATGGAGTTAATACTTTATCATGATGGAATACAAGCGTCAGCGAGTATTAAATATGGGGCAAGCATTAAACTCAAAAAAGATGATGAAAATCAATGGGAAGTACCTATAGAAGATGAATATGAACCAATGGAAAAACCTTGGGTGTTTCAAGACCCACTACCAAAAGAAAAATCTACTTACAGGATCTCTTTGGGGTAGCTTGTTATTTTTTGCATTATTAATGACAATAAAAACCGCATTAGGGAAACCAACAATGGAACATAAATATCTCGTCTCATTTAATACTCAGCGTAGTTTATGTATTTTAAAAGTAAATGGGATGTTAATGCTAGAAAACACATCCTCACGGACAGGAACAGAATCAAGTGGTTATAATATATCGGCTTTTTTGGAGAATGGATCTAATACAATAGAATTACTAATGGGTCGTATATCAATTGATAGAGATACAGAAAAATTTCATCCTGAATCATGGTGTGAAGCGACAATTAGAAAAGTTGCTTCACATGATGAACAAGGTGAAATTATTAGTAATATCAAGTTAACTGTGGATGATAACAGAAACGTTATAACGAAAAATTCGATAAATTTAAATGAAAAATTTGATTATGCAAATTTATCCACAAAAAAAGGAGAGAAAAATTTATTTTCGGCTCAAAAAACATTTTCAGTAAATAGTTTACCAAATTGGATGTGGATAAAAGCGCAGCCAGTTACTGATAATGATTTACCAGCTATAAAAGCATTTTATCAAGAGATTAGTAGTGCTTTTTCTCATCGTGATCTGGATAAGGTATGGAAAATGAGCCAGCCAGCATGGGAGGAATGGGCTATAGCAGACAATAGTAGCGCAAAAATATTTTTTGATTCGATGGATTTTGACGAAGATATAAGTGGTAATTTTTTTATTAAAGAACCTGAGTGGAATAAATATAAACTGGTTAGTTATAAAAATGGTCGTCTATTCCGTTTAGAAAAAGGTGTTTTTGGTTCTTCTCCTGTCATCTTTCACAACAAGGAAAATGGGAGAAATACGACTTATAATCCTTACTTATCTATAATCAATGGCAAAATCGTTATTTCAAGGTAATTAATTTATTAGGCTGGTCAGTTATTAATAATACTGGCTGGCCTTGTTTATACTAATT
>NZ_CAWMEB010000285.1:0-849 GCF_963866145.1 Xenorhabdus sp. NBAII XenSa04 | reverse complement strand
ACTTCAGTCAAGCGGGTGTCACATTGCGGGCAATCTTTGGCTCTGACAAACAGCGCCAGCCGACCGTTTGCTTCATGCGATTTTTCCATATTGACCGGCAAAACATCCGGAAACAGCCGCTGCCAGGCCGCATCCACTTCCCGCTGGAAACGCAGTTCTTTTTCAGTGCGGGCAAACTCTGACTTAACCCACTGTTCAGCATAACGGCGGCGCTCGACATCGCTTTCGGCTTCAATACCTAATGTTGTTAACGGGTCAAGTCCCGGTGATTGGATCCCCCGAGGCCCGTTCATCAGGTGCTGATAACGCTGATATTCACCGGCACTTAACTGCCACTGTTCAGCCTGACTTTTCAGGGCGTGCTGCTGGCTTTCTGTCGATTGTGTCTGCTGTGAAGCTAACGGTGTCAGTGTCGGTGTGGCTGCCCAGACCGAATTACTCAGCAACAACCATCCCCATAGACCGATTCGGTTCAATATCATGAAACGCCTTCCTGCTGTGATGGTTTAGCTGGAATTGGTAACTGATAGCCCTGCCGCAGATGGTGGCACACCATACGCTGCACCTCATCGACTTCCAGTTGCCAAGCCGGACCGGCCATAATTTGCAACGCAGTACGCAAACGGACAGGGCCTAACTGCGTGTGCACAGAGGGCAGCGGCTGACGATATAAAATGGCATTGTTTTTTTCCGGCGTACATAACGAATAACCCGATTGACGCAATGCATAGCGCATGGCATCAGCAACCGTGGGATCCTGGGAAACGGGGAGTTGAATATGAATCAATTGGGAAAGTGGGTCACGTTGTGCCTCTGTCGGGTCGGTACTCACCAGTAAATAACGCCCGT
>NZ_CAWMEB010000284.1:0-2412 GCF_963866145.1 Xenorhabdus sp. NBAII XenSa04 | reverse complement strand
TATCGCTTCTTTGATTGAATCTTTGATATATTCCGGTGTTGTAACGATCACAAGACCGCTATCATCTAATGCCTTTGTTTCAGGTTTTTTATCTTGCATATTTATTCCCTCATTTAATCAACAATACATATTGCTAAATAACATGAAGGCGGTGGGGGACTTCTCCGCCTGTGAACATAAATAAACGGGTTCATCAATACTGGAGAGTATGGGCATGGCTAAATTCAGTTGGTCAATATTTGGTGAGCTGCATGTTTTGATGGCAGGATGACTTAAAATAACAGACGGAGAAATAACAAAATTCATCTTGCTGCGGATTAAAATTATACAATAAGAAGACCGCACAGATTGTTGAATTATCAGCTATGGGAATTCTCATAATGCAATAAATTTCAATGGCTAAAATAAATAGAGCCAGATAATTAATACTCTATGTTTAATAAAAAGTATTCACGCTCAATATTAATAGGAAGTTGGTAACTATAAAATAGAAACGCCGCCTTCATTTCTTAATCATCAAACTGTACCTATTATCAAATATGAATGAGATATATCGATTGCATAGCTTCTGGCATTATTTGATATTGGCTCTAACAGTTTCTGTTCTACTAAATAGCTTATGTATTTGATATGTTATTTTCGCTGGTTTAAGTTTAGGTAAAACCTCTTTGTCGTTACCGAATTAGTAATATTCAATATTTTCTAAGGGTACATCCTTGGGTATACGTTAAATCGAGGTGTTCACTCATCCTCATAAAAAGTAAGTTGTGATTATGTCTTACAGCTTGGATCAGCATAGTCCACTAATTCGCGCAGGTGCTGCGCCAACTGACCAACGGTTTTCTCACCCGTAGCTGCATCTACCGTTAAGTTTTCCAATGTATTGTCGTTATCACGGATCTTGATACCGTTGCGGTAAAGAAAAATCATGGTAACGAAAAATGCTGTGCGCTTATTACCATCATTGAAGATATGACCGCGAGCAATAGCAACCCAGTAGGTGGCTGCAAGTTCAAAGATGTCTGTTACACCTTCGTAGTGGGTACGGTTTTGCACTCGATAGATAAGCGCTTCAGCTCTGCCAGAATCAGGCATTCCAGCAACGCCGGGAAGCCGCTGCAATATACGGTCATGAAAAGCGATAACTTCCAGTGCACTGACCCATATCATCGGTTTGTCAGTGCCTCTACCGTATGCCCGTGACGCTGCATAATCGAATTGAACTCTGCATCCAGTTTGGCGTTCTGGTATGCCTCGAATTCTGCTTTACTGATAACGACTGCTGAGCTGCCGTCCCGACGAGTGATTTCAACAGGTTCGCCGTGGGTAGCCGCATCCAACACTTCTGAAATATTGGCTCGTGCTTGGGTTGAAGTGTATGTACGCATAATATATCTCCAAAGATGTACATATAAATTGTACATCTTTTGGGTGCTTAATCAACAATAGGGATCTCAGTGTGGGTTACCTTTGAATGCTGCTTTTTTATATCCTCATACAACACAATCAGCCTCACGCTAAACCACGTCAGTGTCACCTAAGTGTACCCAATAATCATGCGCTACTGTGATTTACTCTGCAATGCTCTGATAACAAAAAAGCCAGAGATAACAATGTAAATACTGGCTTTGTGATTTGTTGTGAATCGCTAAGAAATGTTATTCAATATTGAATCTCTTCATTGAGTATCAGGCTTAAATCCGCATGAATACTGAGTTTGTATTACTTAACCTGTATATGGATACCGACTTAATTCAAGTGGGTGGGTGAATTTTTCTGACAGCGTAGTCGCAAACATATATTCGGCTTCAGAGAGTCGGTACTACCTGTCAATGACATCAACTTATGGACTTTTGCTACATAAAGGGTTACTCATCGCGCTTCATAACTCGATTGTTGGTTGACCAGTGCCCACGCTATTCGGGCATTTTTATTTGCCAGCGCTACTACTGCCTTATTGAGTCCGCTACGGGTTATCACGCCTTTTAACCAACGCTGCAATCCATTACATCGTTCGTCGGGGAGTTTTTGCACCCGATAAGCCACTGAGCGGGCACCGTGGATCAGTATTCCACACAAATAGCTATCTCCACGTTTCGTGATATATTCAGCATGGCTCACTGAAGCCGTTTAGGGGAGGTGTCCATTTCATTAATTCAGGCTCAATAACAACGCCCCCAAACGACCTGCGATCCGAATACGGTCATGGCAGGTTTTATGGCTGCCGCCACCTTGCCAGGAAAAAAATTTTAATTCTTTAATCAATCGACTCATTAGATTCCTCTTGTTGATACCTGACAACATGCAATCTCTGGCGCGCGTCAGTGCGACAAAACAGAAAGCATCGGTTTTGCCCTTGACGAATATCTGTGCGCCAGAGTGAACGCAGGTTGAGGTATTGCGGGGTATCGG
>NZ_CAWMEB010000283.1:0-634 GCF_963866145.1 Xenorhabdus sp. NBAII XenSa04 | reverse complement strand
AGGCCAGTTGCGGTGTAGCGACTGGCAAGGATAAAACCGTTGGCACTTTCGCGCACCGTTTCCCGCCCCAGTGCATCACGCTGGAATGTCAGTGGCGCATGCTGGTTAAGCTGAAAGTGATTCAGACTCCCCGACAGGTTATAACCGAAGTACAGGGTATTGCCATCGACACTTTCGCTGACAGGACGTCCGGTCAGATTATCCCATTCGCGCGTGATTTCCCGCCCATTGATACGCTCACAGGTCGGCAGGCCAGTGGTCTCGTCATATTCGTATTCCACCACGGCATCGGCATTGGTGGCTTTCACTAGTTGATGCCGTTTGTTGTACTCGTAACGCGTTGTGGCTTTCAGTACCCGTTGGTTTTCTTCCGGTTGCCAGCTTTCCTGTTTGACCAGTAAACCAGCCGCGGAATAATGCCAGCGAAGCTGCTGACCGTCGGGATATTGCGTCAGTGTGCGGCGTCCCAGTTTATCGTACTGATATTCAAGAGTACGCCCGGTAAAATCAGTTTCCCGGATAATCTGCCCCGCGGCATCCCGCTCATAACGGTAGGTTTCGCCGGTGGAGGCGGTCACTGAGTTCAACCGGGTCAGCCGGTCATAGCCAAAGTGTAATACCGTGCCATCGGGCC
>NZ_CAWMEB010000282.1:0-634 GCF_963866145.1 Xenorhabdus sp. NBAII XenSa04 | reverse complement strand
AGGCCAGTTGCGGTGTAGCGGCTGGCAAGGATAAAACCGTTGGCACTTTCGCGCACCGTTTCCCGCCCCAGCGCATCATGCTGGAAGGTCAGTGGCGCATGCTGGTTAAGCTGAAAGTGATTCAGACTCCCCGACAGGTTATAACCGAAGTGCAGGGTATTACCATCCACACTTTCGCTGACAGGACGTCCCGTCAGATTATCCCATTTGCGCGTGATTTCCCGCCCATTGATACGTTCACAGGTCGGCAGGCCAGTGGCCTTGTCATATTCGTATTCCACCACGGCATCGGCATTGGTGGCTTTTACCAATTGATATCGTTTGTTGTATTCGTAGGTGGTGGTGTCTTTAAGCGCTAACTTGCCGTCTTCCGGTTGCCAGCTTTCCTGTTTGATCAGTGAACCGGCAGCAGAGTAATACCAGCGTAACTGTTGTCCGTCGGGATATTGTGCCTGAATACGTCGCCCCAATGTATCGTACTGATAAGTGATGGTACGCCCGGTAAAGTCAGTTTCGCGGATAATCTGCCCGGCGGCATCCCGCTCATAACGGTAGGTTTCACCAGTGGAAGCGGTCACTGAGTTCAGCCGGGTCAGCCGGTCATAGCCAAAGTATAATACCGTGCCATCGGGCC
>NZ_CAWMEB010000281.1:0-1065 GCF_963866145.1 Xenorhabdus sp. NBAII XenSa04 | reverse complement strand
CCTGTCTGGGTAAACAGAGATGGCTATGTTGCACCACGTAATGAATTAGAGGCTCAACTTTGTCAGCTTTGGCAGGATGTGTTAGGGGTAGCACAGATCGGTATTGAAGATAACTTCTTCCGTATCGGGGGTAATTCCCTGACTGCGGTTAAGCTGACCGCCACTATTCGCCGGACGTTGGCAATGGATGTTTCTCTGGCACAGGTGTTTGCATTGAAAACAGTTGCCGGACTGGCAGCCCAGATAGGGCAGCAAGCATCTATTGTCATTCCGCATATTGAGCTTGCCCGTTATCCCTTGTCCTTTGCTCAGGAGCGGATGCTGTTTATTGAGCAGTTTGAACAGGGCACTTATGCTTACCATATTCCTTATCTGATGCTGTTGGATGAAGGTGTTAGCTTATCTGTATTGGAAAGTGCAATCAATCAGGTGGCTGAGCGTCATTCCGTTCTGAAAATGGTCTACCGCAATAGCGGTGATCACATTTATCAACAACTGCATTCTTATCAACAACCCCATTCTTTTCAAAAAATAATTGAAGAGCCGTTGGTTTTCAAAACGCAGCTTCTTGAGAGTGTTGAAATACTTTGGCAAATATTGCGTGCTGAATTAGCGACACCATTCCATTTGACAACAGAGCCTGGTTTGCGCCTGCGTCATTATCAAGTCGGTCACAGCCACTATGTTTTGTTCATGTGGCATCACATCGCCATTGATGGCTGGTCAATTGATATCTTTATGCATGAACTGGCGGAGGCTTACCATGCCCTGCGCGAAAAGCGTGACAGCTGTCTGCCTGAGCTGGACATCACTTATGGTGATTACGCCCATTGGCAGCGAGAATATTTGCAGGGAGAAGTAGGAGAACGTCAACGGGCATACTGGCAGCAGGCATTGGCGGAGTATGAGCCGTTACTTTTGCCGACCGATCATCCCCGCCCGGCACTGGTCAATTATCGAGGGCAGGATTTCAATTTTGTGTTGGGAAATGAACTTACTGATCAGTTGAAAACATTGGCAAAACAGCAGGAAACTACCTTGTTTACTGTTTTACTGAGCGGTTTT
>NZ_CAWMEB010000280.1:0-915 GCF_963866145.1 Xenorhabdus sp. NBAII XenSa04 | reverse complement strand
GGCTGGATATGGATGACACGCCAGTACAAGACAGCGTACAGACCGCCCATCGCCGGCTGGCGGGATTATTAATCCATGAGCATGCGTCACTGGCGCTGGCGCAACAGTGTAGCGGCGTTGAACGCGGTACGCCGCTCTTTAGTGCCCTGCTCAATTACCGACACAATAGTCTCTCAGCATCGTCGGAGGAACCATTTGAAGGCATTGAATTTTTAGACGGACAGGAACGCACCAACTACCCCTTTGGACTGTCGGTGGAGGATTTTGGTAACGCACTGGGCTTGACGGCAAGTGTGGTGCTGCCGTTTGAGCCAGCGCGGATATGGGGCTATATGCAGCAGGCACTGGAAAGTCTGGTGGACGCGCTGGAAAAAGCCCCGGAAACCCCGGTACGGGCATTGGACATTCTGCCGCCAGCGGAGCGTACCTTATTATTAACCACCTGGAACAGGACAGAGATGCCTTATCCTGCGGCCTTGTGTATTCATCAGTGGTTTGAACAGCAGGCAGCGAAAATGCCCGCGGCGACAGCGCTGGAATATCAAGGACAAACACTCAGTTACGCCGAATTAAATACCCGCGCTAACCGGCTGGCGCATCAGTTGATTGAGTCAGGGGTCGGGCCGGAGCAACGGGTCGCGATTTGTGTGGTACGCTCACCGGCCATGGTGGTGTCCCTCTTGGCCGTACTGAAAGCCGGTGGAGCTTATGTACCACTCGACACAACCTATCCGGCAGAGCGGCTGGCGTATATTCTGAGTGACAGTGCGCCATCCGTAATATTGGCGGATGACACCGGACAGTCTACATTAGGTGACAGGATGCTGGCCGGGTTGACGGTACTGGACCCGACGATGCAGCCGGATCAACCGGACAGTAACCCCCAGGTTTCCTTGTTAACACCGCAAAATCTGG
>NZ_CAWMEB010000279.1:0-9610 GCF_963866145.1 Xenorhabdus sp. NBAII XenSa04 | reverse complement strand
ATCCGTCAACGACTTTCTGCGAAAAAAAACGTGAAAAATGGTTGTTGGATGTATTTTTATACTGTTCTGGTGTGATTATTCAGCTTTGGCTACTTTTTATCAGCTCAAAGCATCGTCTTTCCGGCAATTAGCAATGATCAAAATATCCTGAGCCAGTAGTTTTGCCGTAATCACAAACTCAAGTTCTCTTTTCACCAATAGCTTGCTGAGACAACCTTCAAGGATAAGTTCCATCTGTTTGGCAACCTGTTCACTATCTTCGATACCAATTTGCTGTAATAACCCGATCGTATAGTGAAAAGAATTCTGTTTTTGTAACTCAGCCAGTTGGTGAATTGGATGGTCAGTATCAGGAAAAGCACCACAAGCTGCAATGAATAAACAGCCGGGATAGCGCTGTTCTTGCACCTTTTCCTTTAGTGTATCGTAGCGGGCTAATAATTTCTGCTCTGGGCTTAAGGTTTCATCCAGCAAGATGTGACGCTGCCAGGCTTCAATTTGCTGACTATGATAGCGTAGGCAATCGTAGAGCAGGGCCTCGCGATCAGGCCAGAAATGTTTTATGTGGTTGATATCAATATTGAGGGGAGTTAAAAGTGTCTCTAATGTTGCTAACAGACCATGTTGCTCAAGTAAGTTCAGACTATGACTAAGCACATATTCACGTTGCACAGTTGTTCTCCTTTTAAATGATTTCTGTTTACCCATCATCTTGCTGGTTCCGGTTGGGAGTCTATTGGGTATAGATGCTGTAAATGGTGGTTGAAATGTTCTGCATCCATAAATCCATTCACCCGTGAATCGGATAGCTCTTTTCCCTGAGAGTCAAAAAACAAAATAGTGGGAAGCCCAAGTACTTTCAATTTTTGCAACAATTCTTTCTGTCTGGGGCTATTTTCTGTGACATTAGCTTGTAACAGAAGGAAATTGCTTAACTGTTTTTGCACCTGTGGGGCGCTGAAGGTATATTTCTCGAACTCTTTACAGGCCACACACCAATCTGCGTACAGATCCAACATTATCGGTTTATGGCGGTTTTCAGCCAGAATTTGGCTCAATTCCTGCCAATCGCTGACTTGTTGAAATTTTAAAGATGCTTGTTGTTGTGCTGTAGCCTGAGTTCCCCATACCCAATCCTGCAAGGGGCGTGACGAGATTAAAGCCAGTGTCAGTAGAATGAGTTGTAAGGTACGTAACCAACCATTTTTGTTGTTGAGTGTTAACACAAAAGCCCAACTGAAGAAAGCTACACCCAACATGCTCCACAATCTTATTCCCCAGGTTTCACCGAAGACCCTCTCCAGTAAAAAAATTGGCAGTGCAAGAATAATAAAGCCGAATGCTTCTTTAACGTATTGCATCCATGGACCACTGCGGGGTAAAAATTTATGGCCAAATAAAATAACAGCGATGAGTGGTAACCCCATTCCCAGTGCATAAAGGTAAAGTGTCAGGCCACCAAGCACCGTGTTACCACTTTGGGCAATGTAAAGTAAGATGGCGCTCAGTGGGGCGGTTGTACAGGGAGAAGCAATCAGTCCTGCCAGCATTCCCATAATAAATACTCCCAAATAGGAGCCACTTCTCTGCTGGTTACTCCAGTTCACCAGACGCGTTTGAACAGAAGAAGGAAGTTGTAGTGAATACGTCCCAAACATCGATAATGCTAGTAGAATAAACAGTACAGACAGCCCTACCAGAATATAAGGATTTTGTAACGCGGCCTGAAATTGTAAACCTGCTGCAGCGACGATTAACCCCAATGCAGTATAAGTAATAGCCATTCCTTGCACATAACTCATCGCCAGCCAGAAAATACGTTTCGGGCTTTCGGGTCTCTGTTGCCCCAGAATAATGCCGGAAATCAGCGGGTACATAGGCAGAATGCAAGGCGTAAATGCGACACCAATACCAATCAATAAAGCCCATAACGGTGAAAAGGGAGTCTCATGTGTTTTGGGGAGTGTTTCTTTCTGTAGTGGAGGTTCACTCAGAGAGGCATTTGGTGAAGAGGAAGCAATGACAGCACGCAGTGGTACGGTAAGTGTTTCCGGGGGATAGCAATATCCCGCTTCTGCACAGCCTTGATAAGAGATCTGAAGAGTAGAGTCATTTGTTGCAGCAAGAATGGGGATGTAAATATGTGCTGATTGGAAATAGACCTCGGTTTTGCCAAAAAACTCATCCTCATGAGCTGTCGCCTTGGAAAAATTGATATGACCTAAGGTAGCTTGTTGGTTTGGTGTGATGATGAACTGTTTTCTATAGAGGTAATAACCGGGTTTTATGTCCCAGCTCAGTGTGAGTTGGGCCCCTTTCTGCTGAAAATCAAACATGAATGCTTGTTCAACGGGAAGGTATGAAGTCTGTCCGGGGCGCTCAAACAGTACGTTAGCTTTAATAGGAGAAGCAGCTAACGCACTGAATAGTAGAAATAATATGAAAATACGTTTCATCATAAGATATCTTTTGCCTGCCTGTTTTTTTATAGGGTTAATAGGGAAAATTTACCAGAATCAGTACTGTTACCAAAATCAGTGCTATTACCGATGAGAGCCACGGCAAAAGGCTGCTTGCCTAATATTAAAACAGTGTGGTGTTTTTTTCAGGAAAGTTTATTGGCAACAAATATGGGAAAGAAAATATGCAGGGGCTTTTTAAGCCCCTGAGATAACACTAAGCAAGGAGTGAAAATTACAGGACCATGTCTCCAAATAGGAAACCGAATGTTACAGCTAATCCAACAGCAATTGTTCCCGGAATGAAGAACGGGTGGTTGAAAACGAAGCGTCCGATCCGGGTGGTGCCGGTATCATCCATTTGCACTGCTGCAACCAGTGTCGGATAGGTTGGCAGAATGAATAGACCGGAAACCGCAGAGAACGAAGCAATTGCAGTCAATGGTGTGACATGTAAAGCCAATGCCATAGGCATCAATGCCTTGGCTGTAACTGCTTGTGAATAAAGTAAGGCAGAGCAAAAGAAGAAAATAACAGCCAATAACCACGGTTGTGCATGAATCAGATTACCCGCAGTTTCTTTGATCCAAGCAAGATTGGCCTGAACAAAAGTATCCCCTAGCCATGCGACTCCCAGAATACAGATACAAGCACTCATTCCTGCTTTAAAAGTACTTGAGTTCAGTATGGCGTCAGTATTGGCGGAGCAGATAACGGTGATAATGGTTGCGACACTTAACATAATAATCAGAATCGCACTGGTGGTGTTCATCAGCGGTTTTTCAATTAATCCCACACTAGGGCTATTGATAACTGCGTAGATAATGACGCTGGTAACACCTAACAAAAACAGTAGAACAGACAGTTTTGCCCCAGGCTTAATTTGGATCTGAGCAGAGCCACGCATTTCTACTAAGCCAGCGGTAAGGCGTTTTTGATAGATAGGGTCATTGGCCAGTTTGGAATCGAAAAGCCATGAAACAATGAATGACATTAATACGATGGCAAAAAACGTAGCTGGCAGCAGTATCATGAGCAAATGAATATAACTGACACCTTGTTCTTCCATCATCGAGGCCATATAAACTACTGCCGCAGAAATCGGAGAAGCGGTGATCCCTATTTGGGCAGAGACAACAGCGGTTGAGAGTGGGCGACATGGTTTGATGCCTTGTTCTTTAGCGACCTCTGCAATAACAGGTAATGTTGCCAGTGAAATATTTCCCGTACCCGCAAATAAAGTCAGAAAGTAAGTGACGATAGGCGCAAGGATAGTGATGTACTTCGGATTCCTGCGCAGTAATTTTTCGGTTTGTTGGACGAGATAATCTAATCCTCCAGCCACTTGCATAGCTGATATTGCAGCAATAACAGCCATAATAATTGAGATAACATCGAATGGAATACTGCCTGGTTTGACGCCAATGGCGGCAAGGATCAAAACGCCAATCCCACCTGCAAAACCAATGCCTATTCCCCCTAATCTTGCCCCCAGAAAAATGGCCAGCAGAACAATAACCAATTCTACGGCTAACATGTTGCATACTCCTTCATTTATTTAATCTTATGAAAATCTATGGTTAATAATTTGTGTTTGCTGCCAATTAAAAAGGCACGCTTCCGGTTGGAATAGCGTGCCTTAAAAATTAAGACGAACTCGTTATTATAATCATTTAATTAGTCATCAAAACGTTTTGCTTTATAAGTCGGATGTTTTAGGTTCTCAACAGAGAAAATATCATCTAATTGCGCTTCTGTCAGCAAGCCTCGCTCCAAAACGACTTCCCGGACACTTTTACCCGTTTCTGCACAGATCTTACCTACGATATCACCATTATGGTGACCGATGAATGGGTTCAGATAGGTTACGATACCGATAGAGTTAAAGACAAAGCTTTCGCATACATCTTTATTGGCTGTAATACCATTAACACATTTTTCAACCAGATTACGGCATGCATTGCTCAGGATAGTAATGGATTCAAACATTGCCTGACCAATGGCTGGCTCCATCACGTTCAATTGCAATTGACCTGCTTCTGCGGCCATGGTAATGCAGGTATCGTTACCAATCACCTTGAAACAAACTTGGTTAACAACTTCTGGAACCACGGGGTTCACTTTGGCTGGCATAATGGAAGAGCCTGCCTGCAATTCTGGCAGATTGATTTCGTTCAGACCAGCGCGTGGGCCGGAAGAGAGCAGACGCAGGTCGTTACAAATTTTAGACATTTTTACTGCCAGACGCTTCAGTGCTCCATGAACCATCACATAAGCACCACAATCGGAAGTTGCTTCAATCAGGTCTTCTGCGGGTACACAAGGCAGGCCAGTGACTTCTGCCAATTTTTCCACAACTAGTTTCTGGTAGCCGGGTGCTGTATTCAGACCAGTACCGATAGCCGTTGCTCCGAGGTTGACTTCCAATAGCAATTCCGCTGTACGGGTGATATTTTTAGTCTCTTCTTTCAATAAAATAGAGAAAGCACGGAACTCTTGACCCAAAGTCATCGGCACAGCGTCTTGCAGTTGAGTACGACCCATTTTCAGAATGTCATCGAACTCAATACCTTTTTTGTCGAAGCCTGCTTTTAATAATTCAATAGAATCGATCAACTGCATGATTGAGTTGTAAACAGCAATACGGAAACCAGTAGGATAAGCATCGTTGGTTGACTGGCTTCTGTTCAGATGATCATTGGGGTTCAGGTACTCATATTCACCTTTCTGGTGCCCCATCAGTTCAAGACCGATATTTGCCAATACCTCATTCGTATTCATGTTTAGTGAGGTGCCTGCACCGCCCTGAAAAACGTCAACCGGGAACTGATCCATACATTTACCAGTGTTGAGCAGCTCATCACAAGCTTTGACAATGACATCTGCAACTTTGCCGGGAATCGTATGGAGCTCTTTGTTTGCCAGTGCTGCCGCTTTTTTCACCATGACCATGCCACGGATGAATTCAGGTACGTCGTTGATAGAGCGGTCACTGATATAGAAGTTTTCAATCGCACGTAGAGTGTGAATACCGTAATAGGCTTCAGCAGGGACTTCACGTTTACCTAACAGGTCTTCTTCGATACGAATGTTGTTTGACATGAGAACCTTCTTAAGATTGGATACGTTTTTACTGTTTGTTATGTGTTTGTTGAGATAATGTTGCCGATAGCAATTGCTGTGATATTAACTAATTACCATTAAATTGCTGGCGCGATCATATTTGGATTTGTTAGAAATGCCTTGAACCTGGATCACTTTATAGTACGATTTTAATTAATGAAATGGCATATGTGTGATTAAGGTCACGATTACTCAGCTTAAAAGTCAAGCGGGACAAGTATTGAAAACCGTTATTGTTATCCCCACACTATGTTATCTGGACATATCATCTGGAGAGTTATTATTAATGAACATGGTCATAAGGAAGAAGACTGTATTCATAATCGGATGAAAATGCCAATTTATCCCCTTCATCTTTTAGGTTGCCTCAACTATGCCTCAACTAAACTATGCCTCAATTAAAGGAGAACAACGTGCGCTGGCTCCCTCTTATCCTGATATGCCTGTTGGTTTATATAGAATCAGTTCTGTTCGTCCGCATTGCTTCTGAAGTCGGGGTCTTGCTAACCCTGTTATTGGTGGTTCTGACTTCTTGTGTTGGTGTTTCCCTGGTCCGTAATCAGGGAATCAAAAATTTTATGACAATGCAGCAGAAAATTGCTGCCGGAGAAAGCCCTGCGGTAGAAGCCGTTAAAAGTGTTTCTTTAGTGATGGCGGGGTTCCTGTTAATACTCCCTGGCTTTTTTACCGATTTTCTTGGGTTATTGTTGTTGCTGTCTCCTGTACAAAAATTACTGACAGCAAAATTACTGCCACATATTAACTTTTACCGCCCGAATGTCCGTGGAAGAGATGGTCAGGATAATGGTCGTGGGCAAACATTTGAAGGAGAGTATCAGCGCAAGCAAGATGATGCCTCCTATACTATTACTCGTGATGATCAGAAACATGATGACCAAAAACGCCATGATGATAGTTACAACAAGAAGTAATTTCGGCTTATGTTGTCTGAGATTTCAGAGGGTAATAAAAAAGTGAAATATTTTTTGCTATCCCCCCTTGAAGTACTGCTTATATGCCCCAACTTGTAGCTTCATGATACTGGTTCTATTGGGTTCTGGTATCAATTCTCTTACCTGATATGGACTTTATTTATAGGAGATCTATCAATGAAAATTCGTCCATTACATGACCGCGTTATTGTCAAGCGTCAAGAAGTTGAATCAAAATCTGCTGGCGGAATCGTTCTGACTGGTTCTGCTGCGGGTAAATCTACCCGTGGTGAAGTTCTCGCTGTTGGCAATGGTCGCATCCTGGAAAGCGGAGATGTGAAAGCGCTGGATGTTAAAGTGGGTGATGTCGTTATTTTTAACGAAGGTTATGGTGTTAAAACAGAGAAGATCGATAACGAAGAAGTGTTGATCATGTCTGAAAGCGATATTCTGGCAATTGTTGAAGCGTAATTGAAAAGACTACGCTTAGATCTTCTTAATTGAACGAATTTAAAGGAAAGACACAATGGCAGCTAAAGACGTAAAATTTGGTAATGATGCTCGCAGCAAAATGTTGCGTGGTGTGAATGTACTGGCTGATGCAGTTAAAGTGACTTTAGGTCCTAAAGGCCGTAATGTTGTTTTGGATAAATCTTTTGGCGCACCTGTAATTACTAAAGATGGTGTTTCTGTAGCACGTGAAATCGAATTAGAAGACAAATTCGAGAACATGGGTGCACAGATGGTTAAAGAAGTTGCCTCTAAAGCTAATGATGCAGCGGGTGACGGTACAACCACTGCAACTGTACTGGCTCAAGCGATCGTCACCGAAGGTCTGAAAGCAGTTGCTGCTGGCATGAACCCAATGGATCTGAAACGTGGAATCGATAAAGCAGTAATTTCTGCGGTTGAAGAGTTGAAGAAACTGTCCGTACCTTGCTCTGATTCCACTTCCATTGCACAGGTTGGTACAATCTCTGCAAACTCCGACGAAACCGTAGGTAAACTGATCGCAGAAGCGATGGATAAAGTCGGTAAAGAAGGTGTAATCACCGTTGAAGAAGGTACTGGTCTGGAAGATGAGCTGGACGTTGTTGAAGGTATGCAGTTCGATCGTGGTTACCTCTCTCCTTATTTCATCAACAAACCAGAAGCAGGTTCTGTTGAGCTGGAAAACCCATACATCCTGTTGGTAGACAAAAAAGTGTCCAACATCCGTGAACTGTTGCCAGTTCTGGAAGGTGTAGCTAAGGCGAGCAAGCCTCTGGCTATCATCGCTGAAGATGTTGAAGGCGAAGCACTGGCTACCCTGGTTGTAAACAACATGCGTGGTATCGTGAAAGTTGCAGCGGTTAAAGCACCAGGTTTCGGTGATCGCCGTAAAGCAATGCTACAGGATATCGCTATTCTGACTAACGGCACTGTGATTTCTGAAGAGATCGGTCTGGAGCTGGAAAAAGCAACTCTGGAAGATTTGGGCCAGGCAAAACGTATCGTTATCAGCAAAGACACGACTACTATCATTGATGGCGTAGGTGAAGCAAGCGCAATTGAAGCGCGTGTTGGCCAAATCCGTCAACAAATCGAAGAGTCAACTTCTGACTATGACCGTGAAAAACTGCAGGAGCGCGTAGCGAAACTGGCAGGCGGTGTTGCTGTGATCAAAGTTGGTGCAGCAACTGAAGTTGAAATGAAAGAAAAACGCGCACGTGTTGATGATGCTCTGCACGCAACTCGCGCAGCAGTCGAAGAAGGTGTTGTTGCTGGTGGTGGTGTTGCTCTGGTTCGCGCAGCGGCAGCTATCGCAGATCTGGTTGGAGACAACGAAGATCAGAACGTAGGTATCCGTGTTGCACTGCGTGCAATGGAAGCGCCAATGCGTCAGATCGTAGACAACGCGGGTGAAGAGTCATCTGTTGTTGTGAACAACGTGAAAGCAGGTCAGGGCAACCACGGTTATAACGCTGCAACTGAACAGTACGGCGACATGATCGAAATGGGTATTTTGGATCCAACTAAAGTAACACGTTCTGCACTGCAATTCGCAGCTTCTATTGCTGGTCTGATGATCACGACTGAAGCGATGATCACTGATCTGCCAAAAGATGACAAAGCTGACTTAGGCGCAGCTGGTGGCATGGGCGGTATGGGTGGAATGGGCGGCATGATGTAATGCGACGAGAGTTGCGTAGGTAGCTAGCCTGGCGGGCTACGTCCCTGTGAGTACTATCCTGAATAGGTGGTACTCACTCCCAACCCGCCGAAATAGCATTCATTTGATAAAACCCGATATTCGGGCTTGTTTCCAGGCCCGAATATCGGTCTCCGTATGGAGGGCTCTGTCGCATTAACGGAACTTCAGGTAAACTTCTTGGTTTTTGCGCGAGTCCCAAACGATGTCCCTGATCCGGAACGCCTTCAAACGTCTTCACTATCCTACCGATATTATCGCCCAGTGTGTCCGGTGGTATCTCGCTTATGCCCTGAGTTTACGAAATCTGGAAGAGATGATGGCTGAGCGGGGTGTCACCGTTGATCATTCCACGCTCTCGCGCTGGGTTCATCGTCTGGTGCCTTTAATTGTCAAACGTTATCGGCGCTGCAAACCTGATGTCGGGCGTCGCTGGCGAATGGATGAAACCTATATCAAAATCAAAGGGCAATGGCGGTATCTCTACCGGGCGGTGGATTCGCACGGGAATACCGTGGATTTTTTGTTGACGGCCTGTCGGGATAAGGCCGCTGCCTTGCGTTTCTTTAAAAAAGCGATGCGTCAGCAGGGCCAACCTGAGGTTGTCACAATGGATAAAAGCAGCGCCAATAAAGCGGCGGTAGACGAGTTAAATCAGGAGAAATCCAAAGAGGAAGCCATCGTTATCCGGCAAAACAAATACCTCAATAACCTGATTGAGCAGGATCACCGCAACATCAAACGGCGAACCTCTCCCCTGCTGGGCTTCAAAAATTTCAAGCGGGATCAGACCCTTCTAGCGGGCATTGAGTTATTCAGCATGTTGCGTAAAGGACAATATGTTCAAGAATCGGAATGCCCGATGTCACCCGCGGCCTTTTTCTATCAACTGACCGCATAAAAAA
>NZ_CAWMEB010000278.1:0-815 GCF_963866145.1 Xenorhabdus sp. NBAII XenSa04 | reverse complement strand
GCAACAGTGTAGCGGGGTTGCACGCGGTACGCCGCTCTTTAGCGCTTTGCTCAATTACCGGCACAATAGTCTCTCAGCGTCGTCGGATGAACCATTTGAAGGCATTGAATTTTTAGACGGCCAGGAACGCACCAACTACCCCTTTGGGCTGTCGGTGGAGGATTTTGGTGAGGCGCTGGGCTTGACGGCAAGTGTGGTGCCGCCGTTTGAACCGGAGCGGATATGGGGCTATATGCTGCAGGCATTAGAAAGTCTGGTGGGGGCGCTGGAAAAAGCCCCGGAGACCCCGGTACGGGCATTAGAAATTCTGCCGCAAACAGAGCGTACCTTATTATTAACCACCTGGAACAGGACGGAGACCCCTTATCCTGCGGCGTTATGTATTCATCAATGGTTTGAACAGCAAGCAGAGAAAACGCCAGAGGCAACAGCACTGGAATATCAAGGACAAACCCTTAGTTACGCCAAACTCAATGCCCGAGCGAATCGGCTGGCGCATCAGTTGATTGCGTTAGGGGTCGGGCCGGAGCAACGGGTCGCGATTTGTGTGACACGCTCACCGGCTATGGTAGTGTCTCTGTTGGCGGTACTGAAAGCTGGTGGGGCCTATGTGCCACTCGACATAACTTACCCGGCAGAGCGTCTGATCTATATCCTGAGTGATAGCACGCCATCCGTGGTAGTGGCAGACCGGGCCGGGCAAGCTGCACTGAGTGATGAGGTACTGGCCGGTTTGACGGTACTGGATCCGGCGATGTTGCCGGATCAACCGGACAGCAACCCACGAGTTTCCACGTTAACACCGCAAAATCTGG
>NZ_CAWMEB010000277.1:0-1799 GCF_963866145.1 Xenorhabdus sp. NBAII XenSa04 | reverse complement strand
ATTTTTATGGCTCGCATCCCCGACGCAGAATTACAGCACCTGAAAGCCGCCGTCTCTTTAGTGGCCGTTATCGAGCAACAAGGCCGGCAGCTCTTTAAGCGCGGCAAAGACATGGTTGTGCTGTGCCCGTTCCATGAAGAGAAAACGCCCTCGATGGTCATCACACCGTCAAAAAATCTCTATCACTGTTTTGGTTGCAGTGCGGGCGGCTCGGTGCTGGACTGGGTGATGAAAACCGAAGGGTTAAGCCTGCGCCATGCCGTGGAACGCCTGCGCGCGGTGTTAGGAGTCAATCCCTCGGTAGAGCCGTTGGTGCAACCTGCGGAGCTGGTCAGTGATGCTATCGGGCAACAGGGGCTGTTATGGCGGGTGATTGGGTTCTATCACCATACGTTGCTGAATGCGCCGGAAGCACAGGCGTATCTGGCGAAGCGGCGGCTCAATCATCCTGAATTAGTCACGCAGTTTAAGCTGGGTTTTGCCAACCGGACGCTCGCTTACCGTCTGCCCGGCAGTAAATACACCAAAGACGGGTCTGATGTCCGCCAACGCTTACAGGCCGCTGGCGTGATGCGAAAATCAGGGCATGAGCATTTTGTTGGTTCACTGGTTGTGCCGGTGATCAGTCCTGAGGGGCAGATACAGGAAGTGTACGGGCGTAAAATCACGGATCGTCTGCGACCGGGCACACCGTTGCATCTGTATCTGCCGGGGGCGCATGGTGGCGTCTGGAATGAAACCGCGCTGGGTACGTCCAAGACGTTGATCCTGTGTGAATCGCTGATTGATGCGATGTCGTTCTGGGTAACGGGGCAACGCAATGTGACTGCCGCCTATGGCGTAAATGGCGTCACAGCGGATCACTGGCGGGCGTTCGAACACTACGGCATTAAGCAGGTACTGATCGCGTTCGACAATGACAGTGCAGGCAATGAAGCGGCGGTCAAACTGGCGTCAGCATTGGTTGCCAAAGGGATCACACCGCTGCGCGTGGTGTTCCCGCCGGGCAGGGATGCGAACGGTTATCTGTGTCAGATGGCAGAACCCGAATCCGCCTTTGCCCTGCTGCTTGAGAGTGCCGTACCGATGCAGGAAGCTGCCGATCTCGTTATCGTTGAACGCCAGACAGTTGAACCCGCCGTTGACCCCGAACCAACAGTCATCTTAGCCGCTGAACCTGTGCCCCGCGTGACGCCGAATGTGGTGTGTGAATCCGGCGACAACGGCGAGCTGCTGATCTCGGTCGGCACATTACAATGGTGTCTGCGCGGCATGGGCACAGTCAAAGCCGGCGCTGCCGTGATGAAACTCAATGCGCAGGTGCTGGACAGGCAAAGCGGCGTGTTGTTCGCGGATGGCGTTGATCTGATCAGTGCCCGTTCCCGCCACAGTTATGCGCGTCTGGCTGCGGCTGAGCTGGGGCTGGGCGAAGCGGATCTGCGGCGTTCGCTGGGGCAGGTGTTACTGGCGATCGAACAGTGGCAGCAACAACCCGCGGACACCGGCCCCAACGTACCGGAGATGGGGATCGCGGAACGGGAAGCAGCACTGGCGTTACTGCAAGATCCGTACTTGACGGCGCGTATTACCGCTGACTTAGCCGCCTGCGGCGTAGTCGGCGAATCCACTAACTTACTGGCGGGCTTTTTGGCGGCCGTGAGCCGAAAGTTACCCAAACCCTTAGCCGTCCTGATCCAGAGCAGCAGTGCCGCCGGCAAATCCTCATTAATGGATGCCGTACTGAACCTGATCCCGGAAGAAGAACGCATCCAGTACAGCGCCATGACCGGCCAGAGCCT
>NZ_CAWMEB010000276.1:0-810 GCF_963866145.1 Xenorhabdus sp. NBAII XenSa04 | reverse complement strand
GGTAAACTGGATCGTCAGGCATTGCCTGAGCCAGACGCATCCGCGGTCATAACACGCAGCTATGAGGCACCCGTCGGTGAAATAGAGACTACACTGGCTGAAATTTGGCAAGAATTGCTGAGCATGGAACAAGTGGGCCGTCATGATCACTTCTTTGAACTCGGCGGTCACTCTTTGATGATTGTTAGTCTGATTGAACGGCTGTATGAGCTAGGCTGGCAACTCGATGTGCACAGCGTATTTGCAACACCTGTTCTTGCCGAAATGGCACAGGCGGTTCAGCTTAACGCAGACACTTTCATCGTCCCCCCTAACCGCATTCCCGAAGACTGCACCGCTATCACGCCCGATATGTTGCCGCTGGTTTCGCTGTCACAGGCCGAGATTGATACCATCGTTGAGGCAACTTCCGGCGGGGTAAGCAATATTCAGGATATCTATCCGCTGGCACCACTACAGGAAGGAATTCTGTTCCATCATCTGTTACAGACACAGGGGGATGATTATTTACTCCAGAGCCTGCTCGCTTTTGACACCCGCAATCACCTTGATGCTTTTCTCTCTGCCTTACAACAAGTCATTGATCGCCACGATACTCTGCGTACTACGGCGTGTTGGCAAGGACTGGCACAACCGGTTCAGGTGGTCTGGCGTCAGGCACCGCTGTCGGTCAATGTTTTCACTCCTGCCAGAGCGGAAGAGGTTGCCGCCCAGTTACAGGCTTACACCGATCCGTGCCGATATCGTCTTGACCTGAGCCGTGCCCCTCTGTTTGCCGCGGATATTGCTCACGATCCGGTACAGGATGAA
>NZ_CAWMEB010000275.1:0-385 GCF_963866145.1 Xenorhabdus sp. NBAII XenSa04 | reverse complement strand
CTCCCCATTGGCCGGCCCATTGCCAATACACGAATTTACCTGCTGGATAGTCATGGCCAGCCCGTACCGTTGGGGGCAATCGGTGAGATTTATGTGGGGGGAGATGGTGTGGCCTGTGGCTATCTGAACCGACCTGAATTAACAGTGCAACGTTTCCTCATCGACCCGTTTAGTGATAACCCTGATGCGCGCCTGTACCGCACCGGGGATTTAGCCCGTTACCGCCCGGACGGTAATCTGGAGTTTCTGGGCCGTAACGACCAGCAGGTGAAAATTCGTGGTTTCCGTATTGAGCCGGGGGAAATTGAGGCCCGGCTGGCCGAGTATCCGGCAGTGCGTGAGGCGGTTGTACTGGCACTGGGTGGTGGAATGGACAAACGGCTGG
>NZ_CAWMEB010000274.1:0-934 GCF_963866145.1 Xenorhabdus sp. NBAII XenSa04 | reverse complement strand
GTGGCGAATATTCAGGATATTTATGCCTTATCGCCGTTGCAGGATGGGATTTTGTTCCACCATTTACTGGCACAAGAAGGGGATCCGTACCTGTTGAGTGGTCAGATGGCGTTTGCTGACCGGACCTTGCTGGATCGTTATTTGGCGGCAATGCAACGGATGATTGACCGTCATGATATTTTACGCACCGCCTTTATCTGGCAAGGGGTATCCGTGCCAGTACAGGTTGTCTGGCGTCATGCTGCCTTATCAGTGACCGAACTCACACTGGATCTGGCAGAGGGGCCAGTGAGCCACCAATTGGCGGCCCGTTTTAACGTCAGTCATTATCGTCTTGGTTTGAGTGATGCACCGTTATTGCGCTTTGTGGTAGCGCAGGAAGCGGATGGCCGTTGGATTGTCCTGCAATTACTGCATCACCTGATTGGTGATCATGAAACACTGGAAGTGATGCACCGTGAAGTGCAGGCCTGCCTGACAGGACAGGAGCAGAGCCTGGCGGCGCCCGTGCCGTTCCGCAATCTGGTAGCACAGGTCCGGTTGGGCGTCAGTCAGGCAGCCCATACGCGTTTCTTTAGCGAGATGTTAGCCGAGGTAGAAGAGCCGACGCTGCCATTTGGTCTGGCGGAGGTCCATCGTGATGGCACACAGGTGACGCAGTCCCACCGATTGCTGGCCCCGGCATTGAATGATCGTTTGCGTCATCAGGCCCGGCAGCAAGGGGTGAGTCTGGCGGCGTTGTGTCATCTGGCCTGGGCTCAGGTGTTGTCACGCACCAGTGGACAGGAAAAAGTGGTGTTTGGCACGGTGCTGTTTGGGCGTATGACCGGCGGCGAAGGAGCAGACGGTGGGATGGGTTTGTTTATCAATACCCTGCCGTTGCGGCTGGATATGGATGACACCCCGGTACAAGACAGTGTACAGGCCGCTCATC
>NZ_CAWMEB010000273.1:0-524 GCF_963866145.1 Xenorhabdus sp. NBAII XenSa04 | reverse complement strand
GTGCTTGATGCCCGCTCACCACGTGTCTTTGACAGAGAACCGGGCAGCAACCCTGACAGCCGGGCACGGGGACTGACTTCACGCCATCTGGCTTATGTGATCTACACCTCCGGCTCCACCGGTCAGCCCAAAGGGGTGATGGTTGAACACGCGAATGCCATTCGCCTGTTAGCGGCAACACAAGGGTATTTCCAGTTCAATAGCAACGACGTCTGGACACTGTTCCACTCATTTGCTTTTGATTTCTCGGTATGGGAGATATGGGGCGCCCTGTCTTACGGTGGCAAGCTGGTTATCGTCCCGGCGGTCTGTGCCCGCTCACCGCAGGCGTTCTATGCGCTGTTGTGTCAGGAACGTGTGACCGTGCTGAACCAGACCCCCAGTGCTTTCCGCCAGCTTATCCCTGCGCAGGATGACACGGCACATTCCCTGCGTTGTATTATCTTTGGCGGGGAGGCGCTGGACTTGCCGATGCTGGCCCCCTGGATTGCTCATAACCCGGTTCAGCAGACCCGTCTGGTGAA
>NZ_CAWMEB010000272.1:0-653 GCF_963866145.1 Xenorhabdus sp. NBAII XenSa04 | reverse complement strand
CCCAGCGGGCAACATTTATCTGGTTTCCGGTCAGACCGACATGCGAAAATCCATCGACGGACTGGCGAGTGTGGTGGAGGCACTGGGGCTGGATCCGCTCAGTGAAGCCGGGTTTATTTTTTGTAACCGCCATCGCGACAAACTCAAGCTCCTGTTCTGGGACACCAACGGTTTCTGGCTCTACTACCGGCGGCTGGAAAAAGGCCGTTTTCAGTGGCCCGCGCCCGTGGCGGACGGCACCGTACACATTACGCGCCCGCAACTGAACTGGCTGTTGTCGGGGCTGGCATTAACCCATCCCCGTGCCCATCAGCCTCTGCGGGAAGTCAAAGTGTGATCGGTGACACTGATCCCGGATTTGGACTTGCATGATCCGGTGGCGCTGTCACACTCAGGTTTTTCCCTGAGAGCCTGAATGATGACTGACCTCCTCGATGATATTGACCAACTGAAAGCCCTTATCGGCCAGCTTCAGGCCGAAATTCAGGAAAAAGATCATCATATTCAGCTCCTGCTCGAACAGCTCAATCTCAGCAAGTCTAAACGCTTTGACAAACAGAGCGAAAAGGCCGATAAAGGCACATTTAACGAGGCGGAACAGCAGGTAAGCCTGCCGAAATCCGCCCCGGTGCACCACAAAAAAGGGCGTCAGC
>NZ_CAWMEB010000271.1:0-593 GCF_963866145.1 Xenorhabdus sp. NBAII XenSa04 | reverse complement strand
TCCTCACAACTGGGCGATGGAAAACAATATTCTCGCAGCCGGGATTTTGCGGCCTCGACGGGTTTGGTTCCCCGCCAGTACAGCACCGGGGGAAGGACGACCTTATTGGGTATCAGTAAACGGGGTAATAAGACGCTCCGGCAACTGTTGGTACTCTGCGCCCGGTCATTCATGCAACAGATTGAGCACCGGCAGGGAAAACTGGCTGACTGGGTTAAGCAGCAGCTTGAACGAAAGCACTCTAATATCGTGGCCTGTGCATTGGCTAATAAACTCGCCCGGATAGCGTGGGCCATTACGACACAACACACGGTATTTGTCGCCTAAAGCTGGCGTCATTGTGAACCTATTTAACTGTTACCCCACTGGTTTTGCGAAGACTGATAATTGATGACATGAACGGCCTACCGGCCTGATGAGAAACCTAGCATAAAAATTGGCTCCTTGAAGCCGGCACACTTTTAAGGTTCATCAGGCGCGGAACTCATCGAGGCGCAGGCTCCTTGCCTACAGTGACGCCGGATAGATTTAAGCAAGCCAAAAATTCATCAAAAATGAGTGTTGCAAAAAAGAGGGGAACCATAGATTTTATG
>NZ_CAWMEB010000270.1:0-402 GCF_963866145.1 Xenorhabdus sp. NBAII XenSa04 | reverse complement strand
TTTTTCATAGTGAGTTTTATTTAGATATTCTCTTGCCTTGGCTACTACAGTCAAATATTGTGGAATATCCGATAACCATGCTGTTGATGTTCCGTTTTTAAGACATTTGTATAATTTATGGACATACTCATGAAGCCGGTAAGAACCGACACCATCAATCATAATATGGTGGATTTTAGTGAAAAAGTAATACTTTTCATCAGCCAGACGAATCAAGAAAACCTGATAAGGTGTTTCCTTTAAATAATCTATCGGAATTTCAATTTGTTGCCGCATCCAGAGTTTTGCTTCTTTTTCAGGTTCAGACTGCATGGCAACATCATGAAATATAATTGATTCGGGTATACTCTGTTCTTCAATGTATTGTATCGCTTCATTATCTGAATTAACCGATATGCGCAA
>NZ_CAWMEB010000269.1:0-1109 GCF_963866145.1 Xenorhabdus sp. NBAII XenSa04 | reverse complement strand
CCGGCCATTTCATCCGCGCGTGCCCGACGATGTGCCGTGATTAACGGCTGGCCGTGTTCATCCTGTTGATGGTTGCGGGCAATGGCATAGAGGGCATTCTGTAAGCCTGAGGCCACCATCTGGCGTCCCTCAGCATGGCTGGTGTGGGCCGCCATCATAATGGCTTCACGAATTAATCCCCGATCCGAACGGGTCAGGCTCTCTTCTTCTTTTTTCTCGCCACCGGTGATCATCAGTCGGGCAGCAATTTCCATTTCCCCCAGAATATCACGCTGCTCATCCCCTTCATCCTGCGATTCATCGGTATCCGGAATATCGGCTTCATTAATACGCAAGTGTTGGGGGCTGAGTTGCAGCAGTTGATGGGCATCGGCAAACAGCGCCAGACTGACGCCACAGCCCGGCTTGATACCGATTTTATTGACCGTCAGCCCCAGACTGGCGTAGTAATCGGCCAGTAAACCAAAACTGTTTCCCGCCTCCACAATAAACAGGCGCGGTCGGTGGATAGCCATCAGTTGCACCAGCGAGGCACACAGGGTGGCGGATTTACCTGCCCCGGTCGGACCAAACAGCAATAAGTGCGCATTCTGGGTGCGATCCTGTTTGTTCATCGGATCGAAGGTCAGCGGCGCACCACCGCGATTAAAAAAGCTGAATCCCGGATGCCCGGTGCCGGTTGAACGCCCGGTAACCGGCAATAATCCGGCCAGATGCTGTACCCACGTTAGGCGGCTGTACCAATGTTTCCTGTCCTTCTGTGGGTTAAAACACATGGGCAGGGCGCGTAAATAGGCATTCAGCGGGGAAACACTGAATTCCGGTCGCACGGGCTGTAATCCGGTCGCCAGCAGGGTTGACGATAACTGATGCACCCGCTGGTTCAGGTCAGTGACATCGTTGCCGCGCACCAGAAAGGCCAGCGCACTGCGATACAGTTTATGGCGTCGTCCCAGTAAGGCTTTGACCTCCTGCACATCCTGCCGGACACGCGCCGATTCGGTATTTTCCCCCACGGCATTTTTTGCCAGCCGGGTAAAATTTTCTTCCAGCGTATCCTGTGCCTGCGCCACGATGGTAAGTGTTACCACGGTGCCTTCCGGCATCAT
>NZ_CAWMEB010000268.1:0-59037 GCF_963866145.1 Xenorhabdus sp. NBAII XenSa04 | reverse complement strand
TCCCTTCATTTTTTAAGTTACCTCTTTGTTGGCTTAACTCATTCACCTTAGTGATACGCTCAGCGATGTGCCTGAAAGTGCCATCTCAATTTGATTTGAACTCTATTGGATATTGGCATAAATTTGCTGATCATATTTAAATACAAATATATATTATATATGTGAATCCTGGAACTTAAGTTTTTATAAAAGAAATAAAGTAGTAATTTAACAAACATAAAACAATAAATATAAATAGAACTTATCATACGTCAAGAATCATATTTACGTTACAACGAAGTTGTCTATTCTGTTTACTTGCAATCTCCACAAGAGGAGCAGTGGAGATTGTTGCGATAACAGGTTATGTTAGTGAAAACAAGAAAAATAAATAAAAATTTATTTAGAGTGTGTCTCCCAAATTTTGGAAAAGCGTTTTACATTACTGGCTGTATAAATCACGGTATGTGAAATGTTGCGATGTCCAAGATAATCTTGAATTAAACGAGTATCGCGCCCGAGATCTGCAAGTGCATAGCCACAGGCGTGCCTCAACATATGGGGATGCGGAGAAACGCTGACTGCGGCCTTTTTTCCATAACGTTTCAGTAGCCCATAAACTTGTTGTCGTGAAACAGCCCCCGATTTTTGGGAAAGAAATACCCATGGTGAATCAGCTTCCCGCCATTTTTGACGTACATCCAGCCATCTTTTGAGCGCTTCAATTTCTTCTGGGATCAAAGGATGTGTTGTTGATAGACCACCTTTTAAACGTCTTATATGAATAATTGCTGAATTTAAATCGAGATCAGATAAACATAAATTACACAGCTCACTGACTCTAAACCCATGAATAAAACACATCAATAGCATGCAATAATCTCGTTCAGCATGACGTCCTTGTCTTGTTTCTGCCAAAATTGCATCTATTTCATATCGGGTTAAAAATTTGCGTTGCTTCATGAAATTATCATTCCTATTACATCAGATAGATTAGCTGTAAATAACGGAGCTATTTAAACTAATCGAATACAACAAGCTATCAGAGCTTTTGAACATAATTGGATAAATACCAGGTTAATATAATTAGAAAACAGGAAATGAAAAAATTTGCTGCTTCTGCTCATCATTGTTTTAATGAAAATATTTATTTAAATAGTGTAAATATTTGTTATGTAACCCTCGTGAATAGAATGGGCTAATCATAGAAAGAATTCCACAAGGAATACTGATTGATTAAATTTTGCTACTAAACATCTGGCTGAATTTTATTTTTAGTTTTTTATTCTTATATTGTCCTTTTATGGTGTAATGATTTCGTCTTTTTACTGCATTTACTGTAAAAAGTAAATGATTTATCTAATTAGAGTGAAATATGTACTTTTTTGTATGCAAAATATCTACTTAAAGAGTTGTGTTCATTATCATTCAGATATAAATTTTGAATTTTTTGTATATGCAGGATTTTATTTTGAATATTGAAGTGATTTAAAATTAGTAGACTTCTTTAGTGTAAATTAATGGAGATGTGACAGTATTTAAAATAACCGAATTAACATGAATAAGTAAATTGTAAATTTATGTTATCATTTAAAATGATACTATTCTCTTACTAATTATAATTAAATGTAACGCTTCCTATTTTTATTTGAGCTGTAATGATTTATTAAATAAATATTAATTATGATTAATTAATAAATATTTCATCATTTCTATAATTATTGATTGCACTATGTGCTTTTGGGAGGTGCTTTGAGCACTTACAGACCTTCCGCAATAGAAAAGTCTGTAGCGTAAGTAAATCTTAATGATAAGCCATCTCGCGGCTGGTTTTTATCTCATCAGGAAAAGGCCAGAAAAGGAGAGATACATAGCAAGATCCCTGTGAAGATAATCAAGATTAGTGATACTCCTTTGTGATGATAGAGGTTGGGAACTTTGTAAACCAGATAAGCAGGAATAAGGCAGCCGACAATACCAAATATCGGACTACAGATAGATGTGAAACTTAAAACCGGTACATTCAGAATAATCGCTCCCCATGCTAATAAAATAGCGAATGCAATGATGCCTTTTTGCACCCATTTTTCATTGATTTTTGCTGTTGGTATTAAGCGGCTGAGAATATTCATGGCTATTCCCTGACTGGCTTCTCGAAAACCGAGGTAGACACCAAAGAAAGCAGTCATGACAGCGAAGACATTGAGCATAACACTGACTAAAATGACCCAACCTCCGGGGAAAAATTGTGCAGCAATCGCTAGCGCCGAAATATTCTGTTCATAAGCTTTGACCGCCTCGTCATGTCCCATTGCCAGCGTAAAAGAAACAGCATAGAAAAATACTGTACAGAACAGAATACCAAAGGCGACATTCATAGCCCGCAGTGCCTTATAACGGGCAACTTCACGATTTTTTTCATGATTGCGATAAGAAATAACCATCGGGCTTAGTGTCTGGATAAACAAGATGGATGTGAGTGTAAAAGGGAGAGTGATAATAGCTTTTTTTATCAGCATGGAGAAAGGAGGTAATGCGCCGATATTGCACAGATGCCACATGCCGATCATGGAAAACCCCAATGCAGCAACAACAAATAGTTTTATCAGCACCATCAGACTGGACAGTTTAAATAATAATCGTTCACTGCGGGATGAGATCATCACCAGAATACAGATCAAGGCTAAACCATAAAAAGGGTTTTCGGATAATAATTCGTCAGTAATACCAAAGGTTTGCAGATATGAGGCACTATCGTTGGTAATCGCAGTGGAGTAAACAAACATCCAGATCACCAGCATAATAAAGTAGAGCACACCTAAAAAAACGCCCCAATTTTTACCGAGATAGCCGCTGATTACGCTAGGGTAATCCTTACATTCAGGTGATTCAGCAAGTGTATTGATGAATAGGCGTTGAAAAAGATACATGGCAGGATAGCCAATAACCGAAGAGAGCAGGAAGACCCATAATCCCATTAAACCGACTTGTACCGGAAGGAAAACAATACCAGCACCGATTGCCATGCCGATACTCATGATGACCCATCCCATGTCTATGCCATCAAATTTTATGGCTTGTTTCCATTCTGCTTCCGTCATATTAGCTCGTTTAGCAGCCAAAGAAACGTGGGACATGACATCATTACTTTTTGTTGCTGTTTTCATAATAGCTCTCGCTTACATCTTTGGTGCTGTAATAGGTGTTGAATAAGCACAGAGAAAAACGTATCACATAAACACCAAAGAACGATTTTTTTTATAAAATTTGTTCAAAAAATGAATTGTCGGGTATTGATATTAAAGAATTTTATGAGGAAAATTTTCCTAAAGACTCCGTTTAATATGACTTTTTAGAGAATTATTTTACATAAAGAAAAAATTGAGATTTGTTATTCTCTCTTTATGCCAGGGCGTTGTGGTTGTTCGTAATATTGAAACAATTGGAGAGAAAAGCGATGTGATTCACTACACTCATACTTGCTCAAAACACCCTGTCAGTATTAAATCCTTTTTATTGTTTACATTATGATGTAATTTAGAATATTAATCTAGTTTTTTCTTGTGGTTATTGTCAGGAATGGATAAAAAGCAATCCGTTTTAATGGCCATCTGTATGGTCATATAGTGTATTTATTCATTTGTATATTTTTCTTGAGTTTAATTAATTTATAACTATAAATTTGTAAATAGTCTATTGGATAAAAATAGTTTAATACATGATTATAAATAATGACTTAATTATATCTTTTTTATTTTATATTTTAATAAATACAGGCTAATTCATTACGCTTAGATTCACCTAATATGTAGGATGGTTTTTAGATAAACAGTTAATGATGCCGATAAATTACATCAGAGTGGCAGGAAAGCAGGGCATATTATTACTGCTTTAATTCCTTTTGGTATACAGATGCTCTTGAGAAAGGTTTGGCAGAACAGGATAAACTTTATATGGGATGAGCCGGAAATGGTGATATGGTGTTTCTGTATTGTCATTTAAATTATAATCTCTTTTATTATTTTAATTTACAGATTTCCTGCTTATATATAATATCGAAATTTGCATTCTAAAATAATATTAGAATATCTATTATTCTAACCCTAAATAAGGGAGGTGGATTACCTTTCATATCTTAACAGACGGAATATGGTTGTAATTAAATGGGTTATCGGAAGTATAGGTAATGGGTGTTTAACTATAGTAACAGAACACACGGATGATATGGTGGTGTTGTATTTACATAGACTTTCCCTATAATAAAACTTATAAGACGATGGGATAACCAAAAAAACTCTCAGGAAGACCTAATAATGAAAAATAAACTCACTTTAGCTTCACTTTGTTTCGCTTCATTCATGTTGAGCGGATGTGCGACGGAGTCGTCATCGACTCTTCAGGTGCAAAAAGTTTCTTCATATAACACCACTTACAAAGGAATTCGTAGCCCTATTGCGGTAGGTAAATTTGAAAATCGTTCAAGCTACCAAAATGGCATTTTCTCTGATGGTATCGATCGTTTGGGTAACCAATCAAAAACTATTCTGGTGACACACTTACAGCAAACTGGTCGTTTTAATGTGCTGGAGCGTACTAACATGGCTGAATTGAAAACAGAGGCCGGGTTACAAGGCAAAGCGCAGAAGCTGAAGGGAGCTAATTATGTGATCACTGGTGCAGTCACTGAATTCGGTCGCAAGGAAGTCGGTGACCATCAGTTATGGGGTATTTTGGGGCGTGGCAAATCACAGATTGCTTATGCAAAAGTGATGTTGAATGTTGTGAATGTTGAAACGTCTGAAGTTGTTTTTTCTTCAGCAGGAGCCGGGGAATATAAATTATCCAGCCGCGAAATTATTGGTTTCGGTGGTGCATCCGGTTATGACTCTACTCTGAATGGCAAGGTGTTGGATTTGGCTATCCGTGAAGCTGTCAATGACCTTGTGTCTGGTATTGAAAGTGGCGCATGGAAGCCAGTGAACTAATAATACATAGGGAAGATTTTTTAATGTTTTTGATAAAAAAGATGGGGATGCTGCCGGGCATACTATTATTGGTCGGGTGTGTGCATGCACCTAAAACCATTTATGAATGGGGTGATTACCAGCCAACGGTTTACCAATATTACCAACAAGATAAGACCGGACCACAAGAACAGATCCAGGCATTGCAAAAAGTCATTGAACAAGCCAGAGCTAAAGACAAACCCGTTCCTCCTGGGCTGCACGCTCAAATGGGGTTGCTCTATAGCAAAACAGGCAATATTGAGGAAGCCTTTCAGCAGTTTGAAATAGAAAAGAAATTATTTCCTGAATCCGCACAGTATATGGATTTTCTGCTGAATAAAAATAAGGGAGTGAAATGATGAACCATCTTTGGGGTGCAGTCAGCGCTTTATTATTGCTGGTATTGACAGGATGTGCCAAGCAGACACCTTACGATTATAGTGCGTTGAAGGAAAGTGATCCTAAATCGATACTGGTTCTGCCTGCTGTGAATAAGTCCGTGGATGTCAAGGCGGCTGGCAGCGTGGTTTCTCAGGTCACTTATCCGTTGGCGGAATCAGGATATTATGTTTTTCCTGTCGCGGTTGTCGAAGAGACATTCCGGCAGAATGGTGCAGCAGATGCGCAGGATATTCATAATATCAGCTATAAAAAATTACATGATATTTTTGGCGCGGATGCAGCACTTTATCTGGATGTCACAGAATATGGTACACAATATCATATCATTAGCAGTGATACCCGCGTGACAGCAAAAGCTCGATTGGTTGATCTAAGGACTGGTAAACAAGTGTGGAGCGGTGTAGCAACAGCTTCCACCGCAGAAAATCGTAACAATGGCGGTGGTGGAATTATTGGTATGTTAGTGTCTGCGGCTATTGAGCAAATTGCAAATACGGTGATGGATAGAGGCCACGATATTGCAGGCATCACCAGCAATCGTCTGTTGAGTGCGGGAGGATATCATTATGGCCACCTGCTGTATGGGCCGCGTTCAAAACATTATCGGAAAGAAAAACTAGAATAATTTTAAAAATGCCGCAGTTATTGTCTGCGGCATTTTTTTACTGTCATTTTTATAACTAATTTTTATAACCATGTTTTGCAGTTAAACACGATTAAACATCTAATCGTTTGGTTTGCCATTTCTTAGATTTCCAGCGCCAGGCGTTTACCAGACCTCGTATCCATTCATCGCAGAAAAAGCCAATCCAAATCCCCAGGATCCCCATCCCCATGGTAATTCCCAGAAAATAGCCAACAGGGATAGAAATACCCCACATGAAGAGCAGAGCAGTACAAAGCGGGAATCTGGCATCACCGGAAGCACGCAGGGCATTGACCATGACGATATTAAAAGTACGCCCCGGCTCCAGGAAGACAGATAGCAGGAATAAAGGCAGCAGAAGCTCAATGATATTTTGATCTTCTGTCATCAGGACAAGGAGCGGTTCCCGGAAAATCCAGAAAAACAATACGACGCCAATTGTGACAACAACGCCGATTTTCAGACTCTTTATCCCACGGATATAAGCATCTTCAAAACGTTTTGCTCCGACAAGATGGCCGACCATAATTTCATTACCGATACTGGTGGCGATACCAAACAACATGATAAACAGTGATAATTGAAAATACAGCGTCTGTGCAGCCAGAGAAGTTTCACCCATCAAACCGATAAAAGCTTGTGCGGTCATATATTGTAATATCCACACCAGGTTTTCACCGGCAGCTGGTAAACCGATATGCAGGATTTTGCCAAGTATATTCTTTGACCAGCATATCAGCAACTTTGGGATCAGTTTGATTCTTAAGCCATAAAATAATAATCCGCAGAGAAGAATAACCGCAACCGTACGACCAAATACTGTAGACCATGCTACACCTTCCAGCCCATATTTAGGTAGGCCAAAGAATCCGTACAGGACAATCATATTACCGATAATTGTCAACAGATTGGCAACCAGGGTGACATACATGGCAGATTTTGATTTACCATAAACTCGCAGACAGGCAGCCAGAATAATTGAAATTGCTTCTGGTATCAGGCAGATACCTAAAATGTGCAGATAAGCAAATCCATCCTCCATCAGGTTTTCTGGCAGATTCATGATGTGTAGGATTTTATAGCCGAAGAAAATCGTCACCAAAGCACAACTAAAACCCAACACAAAATTAAAAGCGATGGAAATATGGATCGCCTGACTGGCTTTATCTCTTTTTCCTGAGCCGAGATATTGTGCAATTACAACGCTGCAACCAACACTAATAAAATTAAAGATCGTAATGAATAGATCAAAAACATGATTACCAACCCCCATAGCAGCTAAATAAGCCGAAGAAATATGGCTGACCATATATGTATTGATTAGCAATGTCGCCATATGAAGAAAAATATCGATGAAAATCGGCCAGCTCAGTGAAAAAAGCGAACGATCTGCAACATCAGATTGATGCATTATAAAACCTATTAATTGAATGGTCTTTTGTGGTGTGACATATCCAGAAAGTATCTATAATTTTACTTGGTTTACTGGTTGATTGGTAGACAAAATGCGTTATTCACCGATAGAGTGAAGCAAAAACTTTTATTATCAATATTCACTGATTTCTTGTTTTTCCTTAAGGCTGCCATATCGAGATTGGCAACAAAATTCATGATTATGACTTGATTCTCATCCCCGATTCACCGGATAATCCTCTGCCTCAAATTATCTCACCGTTTTTTTAACTCAAAAGCCAAACGATTGCGTGTGGGAATGGCTGAATTAATAATTGCAGCGTTTTTCAGGTTATCAAATAACGTAATCGTTTTCGTCAGGTAAGAAGGGGGAAGAAATGGTGAGGAAAATCGGATAGCTGTTCAACATACTGGCAGGGGATAAACAATGTCTGGCACGCAGGCACCAACTCAATGCAAACTTGATAAGTATTTTAAGATAACTGAACGCGGAAGCTCGGTACGTCAGGAAATTCTCGCGGGGTTAACAACATTTTTGGCGATGGTTTATTCCGTTATTGTTGTGCCAGGTATGCTTGGGCAGGCCGGATTTCCTCATACCGCAGTATTTATTGCTGTATGTCTGGTTACAGGGATTGGCTCATTATTGATGGGATTATGGGTTAATTTACCGATGGCAATTGGCTGCGCAATCTCACTGACGACCTTTACTGCTTTCAGTCTGGTATTAGGACAGCAGGTCAGTATTCCTGTCGCATTGGGTGCTGTTTTCCTGATGGGATGTCTGTTCACCGTCATTTCCGTTACCGGCATTCGCGCCTGGATATTACGCAATATGCCAATGGGGATAGCGCATGGAACAGGTATCGGCATCGGATTATTTTTGCTGCTTATTGCAGCAAATGGCGTTGGACTGGTGATTAAAAATCACCAGCCGGGGTTGCCGGTTGCTTTTGGATCGTTGACAGCCTTCCCTGTCATAATGACTTTGTTAGGGTTAGCGGGGATTATTGGACTGGAAAGGAAAAAAGTCCCCGGTGGTATTTTGCTGGTTATTATCGCTATTTCAATTATTGGATTGATTTTTGATCCCGCAGTGAAATATCAAGGATTTTTTAAATTACCAACGTTGGGGGAAGACGGGCTTTCTTTGATGTTTAGCATGGATATTATGGGAGCTTTACAGCCTGTTGTATTACCCAGTGTTCTTGCGCTGGTGATGACAGCAATATTCGATGCTACAGGTACTATCAGGGCTGTAGCAGGGCAGGCCAATCTGCTGGATAAAAGGGGGCAGATTATTAATGGTGGTAAGGCGCTGACAGCCGATTCGGTCAGTAGTATTTTCGCCGGAGCAATTGGCTCTTCTCCTGCTGCCGTTTATATTGAATCTGCCGCAGGAACCGCAGCAGGAGGAAAAACAGGGTTAACCGCAGCGGTTGTTGGTATCCTATTTCTGCTGATATTATTCCTTTCTCCATTATCATATCTGGTTCCTTCATATGCGACAGCGCCTGCTTTAATGTATGTCGGGTTGCTGATGTTGAGTAACGTACGCAAATTGAATTTTGATGATTTTGTCGATGCAATGTCAGGATTACTGTGCGCGGTATTTATCGTTCTGACTTGTAATATTGTTACAGGTATTATGCTGGGATTTGGTGCTTTGGTTATTGGACGTGTTTTCTCCGGTGAATGGCGTAAGCTGAATATCGGTACGGTAATTATTGCTATTGCATTGGTGGCATTCTATGCTGGCAATTGGGCCCTTTAATTAAAAGGGCGCTCAAAAAATTATGCGCAAACGATTAAAGTTTGCGCGTATATTTCCAGATTGGATAATTTTTAAAACCTGTCAAATTTTCGACAAAATTCCGTAGATAAGTATAAAATAGACAAATGACTTGCTGTTCATTGATTCACAATGTGATTGTTTTTTAAATTTCCAGAATAACTTTAATTTTTGGGGTTATTAGCGCTGTTATTACAAGAAAAAAACAGTCACAATCTCTTCACCGACGGATTTTTGGCAATTTGTAAGGGTAACATGGAAATATTCTTTACTATCTTGATCTTGATTTTGGTGGTGTCAGTTTCTGGTGTTCTTACTAAAGTGATCCCATTTCGTGTCCCTTTGCCGATAGTGCAAATAGCAATAGGGGCATTGCTGGCCTGGCCTCATTTTGGTTTACACGTTACTTTCGATCCTGAATTATTCCTCGTTTTACTTATCCCTCCTCTATTATTTGTTGATGGTTGGAAAACACCGACCAGAGAATTTTTTCAACATGGGCGTGAAATAGTTATTCTGGTTTTAGTATTGGTTCTGGTGACAGTTGTCGGTATTGGTTATTTGATTTACTGGTTACTGCCGAGTATTCCGCTTATTGCGGCTTTTGCTCTGGCCGCAGTGTTGTCACCAACTGATGCAGTTGCATTATCTTCGATTGTTGGGAAAGGGGGAATTCCTAAAAATATGATGAGTGTACTGGAAGGTGAAGCATTGATGAATGATGCTTCCGGTCTGGTTGCTCTGAAATTTGCTGTGGCAATTGCTATGGGGACAATGGCATTTACCGTCACGGGCGCAACATTCGAATTTTTTAAAGTGGCTATTGGCGGCTTGGCATCAGGTATTGCTGTCACCTGGTTGTACAGTAAATCACTGCGTTTGATGAGTCGCTGGAGTGGTGATGATCCTGCCACTCAAATCATGTTTATGATGTTGTTACCATTTGCCTCTTACATGATTGCTGAACATATTGGTTTCTCCGGTATTCTGGCCGCAGTTGCTGCGGGTATGACTATCAGTACGGCGGGAGTGATCCGCAATGCGCCTTTGGATATGCGTTTACGTGCTGATAACGTATGGGGAATGTTGGCATTTGTGTTCAACGGTCTGGTATTCATCATGTTGGGCTTACAGTTGCCGGGGATTTGGGAGACATCTGTTGCCCAGGCGGAACTTGATCCGCATGTTGAAACCTGGATGTTGTTCGCTGCGGTAGGCATCATTTATGCGGCGTTGTTACTGCTACGATTCTGCTGGCTATGGTTGATGAAAAATACCAGCAAGATATTGATGAAGAAAAAACCGCTGGAATTTTCGACTTACACTACCCGTGAATTGTGGCTGGCTTCGTTTGCTGGTGTCCGTGGGGCAATTACTCTGGCTGGTGCTTTATCCGTACCTCTTTTCCTGCCGGATGGCGATCCATTCCCTGCTCGTTATCAGTTGATCTTTATTGCCGCAGGTGTGATTCTGTTCTCTCTGTTTGTTGGCGTTATTGCTCTTCCATTATTGCTAAGAGGCATGAAAGTGGGAGACAAGCAGTCTGATCTCAATGAAATCAGAATGGCGAAAGCAGCGATGGCTGAAGTTGCGATTGTCAGTATGAATAAAATGGAAGAACGTCTGTCTGCCAGCACTGAAGAAAAACTGGATGCTGAAGTGATTAGTGAAGTCGCTTCCAGAGTCACTGGTTATTTGCGACGCCGTACTACTGGGACTGATGAAGGAGAACACAGCTTGTTGGTTGAAGATTTGGAACGGCGTTTCCGCTTGACAGCGTTGCGGGCTGAGAGAGGGGAGCTATATCACTTGCGTGCAACTCGTAAGATTAGTAATGAAACGCTACAGTCGCTCCTGCATGACCTTGATTTGCTTGAAGCGCTGTTGGTAGGTAAATCTCAATAAAATATGTGGCTATTAACAATTACAACACTTTTGTGGGCTGCGTCATTCAGCCTGATTGGTGCTTATCTCGCCGGTCAGGTTGATAGCTGGTTTTCTGTTCTTGTCAGGGTCGTGTTAGCTGCTCTGGTATTTTTACCCTTTCTGCGTTGGCGTGGGTTATCACTGAAAGTCATTGCGCTGTATATGGCAGTAGGAGCTTGTCAGTTAGGTGTGATGTATTTGTTTGTATTTCATGCTTACCACTATTTGACAGTAGCGGAATTTTTGCTGTTTACGGTCATGACTCCGCTGTATGTCACATTGATATATGATTTGATGGGGCGTCAACGGCTGCGTTGGGGCTATGCGCTCAGCTCGTTATTGGCTGTAGCGGGAGCTGCGATTATTCGTTATGACCAGTTAAGTGAATCCTTCTGGATTGGTTTAATGCTGGTGCAATTGGCAAATATTTTCTTTGCCATTGGTCAGGTTGGTTATAAGCGTTTGATGGAAGTGCATCCGATACCACAGAGAATCGCATTTTCGTGGTTCTATTTAGGTGCTTGTGTCATTGCCATTATCGGTTGGTTAATGTTTGGTGATCCACAGAAACTACCGACAACCCAATTACAATGGGGGGTTCTGATCTGGTTAGGAGCAGGGGCTTCCGGTATTGGCTACTTTATGTGGAATTATGGTGCAACCCAAGTGGATGCCGGAACACTGGCGATTATGAATAATATGCTGGTTCCGGCGGGGTTATTGGTCAATTTTGTTATTTGGCAGCAGCATCCAAATTGGTTGGGCTTTACCATTGGAGGCAGCCTGATTGTTGCGTCGCTTTGGGTGCATCACCGTTGGATATTGAGACCCGCTTCACAAACGGCAAATTATCCACGGCGTGCTGACGCGCAGAACGAATAAATGTATCAATAGCCGGTTGGCGTTGCTCCCCTTTACGGCAGGCTGCGTACAATCGGCTCCATAGCCCTTCTCCCAACGTCTGAGTGACAACTAATCCTTGCCTTTCGAATGTTTCTACCGCCCAGTGAGGCAATGCTGCAATACCTAAACGGGCGGCCACCATTTGAATGAGTAATAGCGTGTTATCGACGGTTTTCAAGGTTGGGGTGACATTTGCGGGTTCAAGAAAACGTCTCCAGATATCAAAACGTTGCCGTTGAACCGGATAAATCAGCAAGGTTTCGGGGGAGAGATCCTGTGGCTGGATATCACGCTGATTAGCCAATGGATGATCTGGTGCAACCACCAGTTTCACTTCATAGTCAAACAACGGCGTATAGTGCAGTTTACTGTCTGAAATAATGTCGGATGTCAGTACAATATCCAGCTCTCTTTGTTGCAGCGCCGGCTGTGGATCAAAGGTTACCCCGGATTTAAAATCCACATTGACCTGCGGCCAGCTTTCCCTAAAACGCTTAAGTGCAGGAGTGAGCCACTGAATACAGCTATGACATTCAATGGCAATGCGCAAGTTAGTTTCTTGCGGCTCATTGCACTCGTGCAGGGAGGCCGTGATCATAGGCAAAATTTGTTCTGCCAATCTTAACAGTACTTCACCTTGATGAGTCAGTTTCAGGGGCTGACTTTTACGAATGAAAAGCTTATATCCTAGCCGATGCTCTAGTTCACTGAATTGGTGTGAAAGAGCCGATTGTGTTTGATGCAGATGATTTGCTGCTGCTGCCAACGAACCACAGTGATTTAATGCTTGCAGTGTTTTTAAGTGTTTTATCTCGATCATGAAAAACCTTCAAGTTGATTATGAATAATTTGCGCTTGTGGTTTATACATTACCTGTTGATTATAGAAGTGTAAACATCTAGACGGCTAAAATTTGCGGGTGACGACATGACAGTTTTGAATCATACATTAGGTTTTCCACGTATCGGCTTGAAAAGAGAGCTAAAAAAAGCACAAGAAAACTATTGGGCAGGTAAAATTTCTCAACAAGAATTGCTGGAAACAGGAAGTGAATTACGTGCACGTCACTGGCAACAGCAAAAAGAGGCAGGGGTGGATTTCGTTCCTGTTGGTGATTTTGCTTGGTATGACCAAGTGTTGACGACCAGTTTGCTGTTAGGGAATGTACCTCCTCGCCATCAAAATAAAGATGGAAACATTGATTTAGATACACTATTCCGTATTGCTCGTGGTCGGGCTCCAACAGGTACTCCGGCTGCTGCATCAGAAATGACCAAATGGTTTAATACTAATTATCATTATATTGTGCCCGAATTTCAGCAGGGACAGGAGTTCAGGCTCGGATGGCCTCAATTACTGGATGAAGTTGATGAAGCATTAGCGTTGGGGCATAAAGTGAAACCTGTTTTGTTGGGTCCGGTGACTTACTTATGGCTTGGAAAGGTGAAAGGAAAAGCTTTTGATCGCCTCTCTCTGCTGGAGGATATTCTGCCGGTATATCAGCAAATTCTGGCTGAACTCGCAAAACGTGGTATCGAATGGGTACAGATCGATGAACCAGCGTTGGTGCTGGAACTACCCGAAGATTGGCTGGCAGCCTTCCCGACAGCTTATCAAGCACTTCAGGGACAGGTTAAGTTATTGCTGACAACGTATTTCGATAGCATCAGCCATAATCTGGAAACCATTAAGGCACTGCCGGTACAAGGTTTGCACGTTGATTTGGTGGCAGGGCGGGACTCTCTCAATGAATTGGAAAGATCTTTACCGGGATCATGGCTGCTTTCGTTAGGGGTCATTAATGGACGCAATGTCTGGCGGGCAGATTTGAGTGCGAAATATGAACTTATTGCACCGTTGGTGGGTAAACGAGATATCTGGGTTGGTACTTCTTGTTCATTGTTGCACAGTCCGATTGATTTGAATGATGAAACCGGATTGGATGAAGAAGTTAAAAGCTGGTTTGCTTTTGCACTACAGAAATGTACCGAGTTATCTCTATTGTCTCAGGCACTGAATGCACCTGAAGCCAGTAAACAGACTGAATTGAATAAATTGGATAGTTACAGTGCTCCAATTCGTGCCCGTCGCAGTTCCACAAGAGTGAACAACCCGGCTGTGGCTGAACGTCTTGCTAAGATCCAGCCACAAGACAGCGAGCGCAATCAGGTTTATTCGGAGCGTGCTAAGCTTCAGCGCCAACGGTACAAATTACCTTTGTGGCCGACAACAACCATCGGTTCTTTCCCACAAACAACAGAGATCCGTGGCTTACGTTTAGATTTCAAGAAAGGCCGTGTTGATGGTAATCATTATCGCATCAACATTAGTGAGCACATTAAGCAGGCGATCAATGAACAGGAACGATTGGGATTAGATGTACTGGTGCATGGTGAAGCTGAACGTAATGACATGGTGGAATATTTCGGTGAACATTTTGATGGTTATGTCTTTACTCAAAATGGTTGGGTACAAAGCTATGGTTCCCGTTGTGTAAAACCACCAGTAATTATCGGAGATATCAGCCGTCCAGAAGCGATTACGGTCGATTGGGCAACATATGCACAATCTCTGACTGACAAACCAGTAAAAGGCATGTTAACAGGGCCGGTGACTATTCTTTGTTGGTCATTCCCAAGGGAAGATATCAGCCGGGAAGCTATTGCTAAACAGATTGCACTGGCCTTGCGTGATGAAGTGGATGATTTGCAGAAAGCAGGTATCGGCATTATTCAAATTGATGAACCTGCATTACGTGAAGGCTTACCGCTGCGTAGAGAAGAGTGGCAGGAATATCTGGATTGGGCGGTGGATGCCTTTAAACTGAGTGCAGCAGTGGCGAAAGATGATACACAGATCCATACGCATATGTGTTATTGCGAGTTTAATGACATTATGCCTTCCATTGCAGCGTTGGATGCAGATGTCATTACTATTGAAACCTCCCGCTCAGATATGGAATTGCTGGATTCATTTGAAGATTTCTCATATCCGAATGAGATTGGGCCTGGTGTGTATGATATTCACTCACCTAATGTGCCGAGTGTTGAATGGATTGAAGCTTTATTGCGCAAAGCGGCCGAGCGCATTCCTGTTGAACGCTTATGGGTTAACCCGGATTGTGGTTTAAAAACCAGGGGTTGGACAGAAACCCGTCAGTCACTGGCGAACATGGTTGAAGCGGCAAAACGTCTGCGTGATTCAGTAAGCAACTAAATTAATTTGAACAATATGTTGCCCACCACACTAAATAAGTGTGGTGGGCGAGTTTATTTACTTAAGAACTTATTTTTTAACAAATCCATTCCTACGGACTTTAGATCCGAATTTTCTGGAACTTCACCATTTGGGGTGACCTCATCAACCAGGTTAGGCAAATGTTGTGAAATTAATGACGAAGCTTCATCGGGATCGATACTCACTTTTTCTGCCAATCTCTGGCCCTTCCTGACCTTCAACCCAGTCTACCATATGTTGAATTTGTTGGTTTTTCCCCCGGCTCAGCTTATTTGGGGGGAGAGTATTAGATGATTGAGAATTTTTGTTTATGCTAGTCACATGAGTGTGTGAAATGTTTTTTTATATTTGTTGTTTAAAAAATATTTAAATTCAATTTGTTGTGTGTTTTTTTTCTTGTAAATAATAAACCTTGAATGTGATATCCATCGTTTTTTTGTGAAATTATCTATGTGAATATAAAAGAGCAATAAATAGCCATAACACCAGGGAACTTCATAAATAGCTAAATAAAAAATAGAGATTATAGAACTAGAGCGATGGCAAGATGGATCGCATAGTCATTATAAATATACGAATATTTTTTTGATTTATATTTAATAATTTGTTTTCAACTCAAGAGAATAGAAATAAAAAGAAACATCAGAAGTGTACTAGCGAAAGGAATATTAATAATTAACTATAAAAAAATAGAGGTAGAGCCATGATGAACATATCCAAGGAGATAACTTTATCAGAGAGAAATCATGACCATTAGAGCGATTGTTGGCTGGTACTTAAATCAGGAAATTTTGGAGAGGTAGATTTTTTTAAACATGCTCAGGAGATATTTCATGGATGAGATGATAAATAGTCAGTGAAGTAGGTTGTAACCTTGTTGCTAAGAGTAGGAACAATAATGGCTAAATTTGCAGCAAATTTGAGTATGATGTTTAATGAAGTCCCTTTCATGGAGCGTTTTGAAAAAGCATCGGATGCGGGCTTCAAAGGTGTGGAATATTTATTCCCTTACTATGAATCAACCGAAGAGCTCTCTGCATTATTGAAGAGATATCAACTTACACAGGTTTTGTTTAATATGCCTGCGGGAATTTGGGAAGCCGGTGACAGAGGGGTTGCTTGTTTGCCTGGACGTGAAAAAGAGTTTGCTGATGAGGCGCATGAAGCTTTGAAATACGCTTTGGCGTTGGATTGTAAGCAAGTTCATGCGATGGCTGGTAAGTTAGATGGGCGGTCTAAGCTGGAACAACAGTATGAATGTTATATCACAAATATCCAATATGCAGCGGACGTTATGTATAAATATGGTATTAATGTCTTAATCGAACCAATAAATACTCGTGATATACCCGACTATTTTTTGACAACACAGCAACAAGCTGAAACGTTGTTAAAAGCTATTGGACGTAAAAATGTTTTTATTCAGTTGGATCTTTACCATTGCCAGATTATGGAAGGAGATTTGTTGCGAACTATAGAGCGCTTGTGGGGAAAATTTAGGCATATACAGATTGCTTCAGTACCAGGACGTCATGAACCCGATATTGGTGAAATTAATTACTTTTGGTTGTTCAAGAGATTGGATGAAATGGGTTATCAAGGATGGTTTGGGTGTGAGTATCACCCTGCGGGGTATGATACTGGCTATTCCATGTGTCATGGGAATCACTTTTTATGCTAAATGGCTGGCAATTAAATATCCTGAATACCAATTTGTTGATGAAGAAGTAAATTTGGAAAATTTAAAAAAAATTCATCAGAACTACATGGAAGAAAAATCCAATAAATCATTACCAAGTTTATTTCTTTCCCTATTGCCTATTGCTGTACCACTCTTCCTGATTTTTATCAAATCAGTTAATGGATTGTTATTGGAATTTGATTTATTGCTTAGAAGGGAAAATTATTTCTATTTTCAATTTCTTGATTTTCTTGATTTTCTTGATTTTCTTGGTGAGCCAATTATTGCCTTGGCAATTAGTGTATTATTGGCGATTTATACGCTAATGCCCAAAGCTAATAAGCATGAGGTAATTGAACATCTGGAAAATGGCTTAAAGATGGCAGGTATTATTCTGTTGGTTACTGGTGCTGGTGGCGCTTTGGGAGCAGTATTACATGAAAGTGGAACAGGAACTATACTAGCGGGGCTTATTGCAAGCTTACCGATAACGCCAATTTTGATTCCATTCATCATTGCGACATTGGTGCGTTTGATTCAAGGTTCTGGCACAGTAGCTATGGTTACAGCAGCTTCCATTTCAGCACCTATAATCAATCAGATACCGGATATTAATATGTTGGCAGCAGCTTTGGCTGCAACGGTGGGGTCACTATTCTTCGGCTACTTCAACGATAGTTTATTCTGGATGGTTAACCGGATGATGGGTATTAAAGATGCAAAACAACAGATGATTGTCTGGTCAATTCCGACAACAATTGCGTGGGGAATTGGGCTGTGTGGTGTATTGTTACTTAATCTCGTCATGTAAGTCATCGTAATGCGCTCTGTAAAGGGCGCTTTTCTTTATTCTGTATATTCCAAATAAATCCTCATTACTTTAATTGAGACTACAGGTTTTGTTACAGCTTGTAACAAGAACTTTGACTGACATACCATGCACATTTATCGCCAATAATACAGATATTGAAACGGGGTTTTATGGTGGAGTTTTACATTCCAATTATTGGATTGGGAGTGGCGGTATTTACGCTGATTTTTCTGGTCTTACGTACTCGTATTCATGTACTTCTTGCCATGTTGATTGCTGCGGTTATCGCAGGAATATCCGGCGGTTTAACCATGAGCAATGTTGTTGAAGTTATCGCGAAAGGGTTTGGCTCGACATTGGGTAGTATTGGTATTGTGATCGGATTGGGAAGCATGATGGGGAGGATATTGGAAGCCTCTGGTGCAACTGAACAAATTGCCTATAGCCTGATCAAATGGTTAGGTAAAAAGCGCGAAGAATGGGCGCTGGCAATCACGGGTTATATCGTCAGTATTCCTATATTTGTTAATTCGGCTTTTGTGATCCTCTATCCTCTGGTGAAAGCATTGGCGAAGAAAGGCAAACGAAATGTATTGACGTTAGGAATAGCATTAGCCGGAGGGCTGGTGGTAACTCACCATATTGTTCCACCAACACCGGGGCCGCTTGGTGTGGCCGGAATATTCGGAGTAAGCGTAGGTAAAGTGATGCTGGTGGGCATGATACTGGCTATCCCATGCGTTATCGGTATTACCTGCTATGCCAAATGGCTAGAGATTAAATATCCTGAATATCAGCTTGTTGAAACGGAAGAAAATCTGCGGCACATTCATCAAAGCTATATGGAAGAGAAATCGAACATGCCATTACCAGGCTTATTTATTTCTCTTCTGCCTATTGTTGTGCCTATCGTGTTGATTTTCATTAATGTTGTGAATGGATTATTGTTGAAAACGGCTCTGTTTATCGGCAAAGAAAACCATTTTTATTTTCAGATTTTTAATTTTCTTGGATCACCGATTATCGCTCTGGCAATCAGTGTCTTGCTGGCGGTTTATAAGCTTATGCCAAATGTCAGTAAACAAGAGGTGATTGAACATTTGGAAACCGGGTTACAAACTGTGGGTATTATTTTATTAGTGTCAGGTGCAGGAGGAGCGCTGGGAGCTGTATTAAATGAAGGTTCAACCGGCACAATACTGGCACAATATATAGCCAGCCTGCCAATAACTCCTGTCTTAATCCCATTTATCATTGCGACGTTAATACGCATCATTCAAGGTTCTGGTACTGTGGCAATGATCACAGCAGCATCTATTTCAGCGCCTGTTATTAAACAGATACCGGATATTAATATGTTAGTGGCTGCTCAGGCTGCAATGATGGGAACACTGTTCTTCAGCTATTTTAATGACTGTTTTTTCTGGGTAGTTAACCGGATGATGGGTATTAAGGATGTGAAGCATCAAGTGATCTTCTGGTCGATTCCGACAACCATCGCATGGGGAATTGGACTGTGTGGCATATTGCTTCTTAACTTAATCTTGTAAATGATCCAACGGCGCTCTGCGAGGAGCGCGTTTTGTGATTGTTCTTCGAATATTATTTCCATTTCGGCTTTATACTCACTGTATTATTTATCACACATAAATGTGATTTAAATCACGATTTAATGTATGTGTTTCTTTCATATATCAATCAAAGGTGACTTTTATCACAAAAAAATGTCAGAGTATTCACTAAATTTAGGCATCTGTATTTTGATTTTGAATATTCCTGTTGAGGAGCCAATATGTCTGATGTATTCCATTTAGGTATTACCAAAAACGACTTACAGGGCGCAACTCTGGCTATTGTTCCAGGCGATCCTAACCGTGTTGAGAAAATTGCAAGATTGATGAATAACCCAGTTCATCTGGCTTCTCATCGTGAATTTACAACATGGCGAGCCGAAATTGATGGTAAGCCAGTTGTTGTCTGCTCTACTGGTATTGGTGGTCCATCAACGTCAATTGTTGTAGAAGAATTGGCGCAATTAGGTGTACACACTTTCTTACGTATTGGTACAACCGGAGCGATCCAAAAGAATATTAATATAGGTGATGTGTTAGTGACCACTGCCGCCGTTCGTCTGGATGGGGCCAGCCTGCATTTTGCTCCGATGGAGTTCCCGGCTGTGGCTGATTTTGAATGTACCAACGCACTGTATGCAGCAGCAAAAGCATCAGGTTCTACAACTCACGTCGGTGTGACCGCTTCTTCTGATACTTTTTATCCAGGACAGGAACGTTACGATACCTATTCTGGTCGTGTTGTCCGCCGCTTTCAGGGCTCTATGAAAGAGTGGCAGGAAATGGGGGTGATGAATTTTGAAATGGAATCAGCGACTTTGTTGACAATGTGTGCAAGTCAGGGGCTGCGTGCTGGTATGGTTGCGGGTGTGATTGTTAACCGTACTCAGCAGGAAATTCCAGATGTTGAATTGTTGAAAAAAACAGAAAGTCATGTTTTAAGCATTGTTGTAGATGCGGCTCGTCGTCTGTTGTAATCACTCTATTCAAGGGCCGGAATATTCTGGCCCGATCACCTAATCTTTCTGTTTTCTCCACTTTATTTCATTCTGAAATCTGATAATGTCATAACATTTTGCGTTAATAACAACTTATTTCAATGACAGTTTGTTGCGATAACAGTCTGTTCCAATAACGTGCACTTTAATAAGAAAGAGTGATTATGACCACAACATTACTATCTCATCCCTCATTACTTCCTTTGAATGGCGGGATCAACTTCCGTGATTTAGGCAACAAGACACTGAACAATGGTTCTAAGATTAAGTCAGGTCTGTTATTTCGTTCAGGCTCTCTGGACATGTTGACTGATAGCGATCAGGCTTTTTTGATGGAGCAAAATCTTTTCCAGATCATTGATTATCGTGATAGCAGTGAAATTGAGGACAGACCAGATCAGGTGTGGCGTGGAGCGAATTACCATCATGCTCCGGCTAACCCGCTTTCCAAAGAAGTTGATGCTAATCTGGAGAGGCTGAGTCATGAAGCGTTGGAACAGTTTGATGCGAAAGATTTTATGCTGCGCCTATATCAATTGTTACCAATTAATAATTCTGCCTATAAGACATTAGCTAATCTATTGTTACAGCCAGAGAAAGGTGGAATTGTACAACATTGTGCTGTGGGTAAAGACAGAACAGGTGTCGGCTCTGCTCTGGTATTGTTTGCTCTGGGGGCAGATCTGAATACAGTGATAGAAGACTATTTGGTGACAAATATTACTCTGGCACCGCATCGCGAACATCTATTGAATGAACATGCGAAAGTGATGAGTGATAGTGTGGTTGAAAAACTGGCTTATGTGTATTCAGTCAGGGAAGAATTTTTGATGACTGCACTGAACAGCATTAATGAACACTATGGTAGTGTGGATATCTGGCTGGAAAAAGACATTGGACTCAATATTGCAGCGCGTGAAAAATTGCAACGTTATTTCCTCGAATAAATTTCTTTTAGGCGTAAATATTTTTTGAATAAGAATAGTCGGTTAGCATCAGTTAATCCATTTACTGCTAACCTGAAATCCTAAAGATTAACACAGGAAAGATTAATGTGAGTTTGCATGAAGTCATCGAAGTCATCACCAATTTTGTAAGAAATCATGAAACCTGGGCGATCCCCATTATTTTCTTGCTCGCTTTTGGGGAATCTCTGGCATTCATTTCTCTGTTATTGCCAGCCACAATCATCTTATTAGGGCTAGGAGTTCTGATTGGTGAAAGTGGATTAAATTTTTGGCCGATATGGGTAGCGGCTGCCGCAGGAGCCTTTTTCGGTGATTGGGTTTCTTATCTGTTTGGTTACCATTTCAAGGAAAATGTCGGCAAAATGTGGCCACTTTCACGCCATCCGCAAACATTAATTCGTGGTCATCAATTTTTTGAACGCTGGGGGGTGTGGGGCGTTTTCATTGGCCGTTTTTTTGGCCCTTTAAGAGCGGCAATCCCATTGGTGGCAGGCATTTGTGCGATGCCAAAACGCCATTTCCAGCTTGCTAATTTCGCTTCTGCGCTGATTTGGGCATTTGGTATTTTAGCTCCGGGAGCTTTTGGAATACATTGGTTAGCAGAGTGGATGGGTTAATTGCGAGCCGCTTTGCAAACAGCTTTGCAAACTGAAAGAAATCCGGTGAATAATCTGGACATCTATACAGCCTCTATTTAACTTACATTAAAGTAAAGTGGTTGGGGTAAAGTTAGCGGGGGTGTATAGGTGGATATCCATTGGTTATACATGTTAATTGGTGGCTTAAGTGGATTATTAGGCGGAGGGGGGGTTGTCTGGTTTTCTGTTCACCAACGTATTCAATACAAAGAAAATGAATTGCGTGAATTACATAGCCAGCTTGCGGTTAGCTATGAAAAATTAGAGCAATCCCATTATTGGCGTACTGAATGTGAACAGTTAAATCAGGAATTGCTTACTCAGCGTGAAATCAATAGCGTACAGGAAGCCGAGTTGCGTGAATTGAGTACTCGGCTTGAAGAAAGCAGACTGGCTGCGGAAGAGAAACAACGTCTCTTGATTAATAGTGAACAGCGTCTGAATACCCAGTTTGAAAATCTCGCTAATCGTATTTTTGAACAAAATCGACGTCGTACTGATGAGTACAGTCGCCAAAGTCTCAATGACCTGTTGATGCCTTTCCGTGAACAATTAGAAGGGTTCCGTCGTCAGGTGCAAGACAGTTTCGGACAGGAAGCCCGTGAACGCCATACACTGACCCATGAAATCCGTAACCTTCAGCAGCTTAATGCCCAGATGGCAAAAGAGGCGATTAATCTGACAAAAGCTCTGAAAGGGGATAACAAAATGCAGGGTAATTGGGGAGAAATGGTCTTGACACGGGTTTTGGAGGCATCCGGTTTACGTGAAGGACATGAGTTTCATACACAGGTTAACATTAAAACAGAAAATAGTGATCGTTTTCAGCCTGATGTGATTGTGCACTTACCACAGGGAAAAGATGTCATTATTGATGCCAAAATGTCATTGATTGCTTATGAACGTTATTTCAATAGCAATGATGAAACAGAGCAAATACAGGCATTACAGGAGCATATAAACTCCATAAGAGGTCATATCCGGGGACTTAGCCGTAAAAATTATCAACAATTACCGGGAGTGCGTTCACTGGATTATGTCTTGATGTTTATCCCTGTAGAGCCCGCTTATCTGGTGGCACTTAATCAGACTCCTGAAATACTCGATGAGGCACTGAAGCATAATATTATGCTGGTTAGCCCCTCCACACTTCTGGTGGCTGTTCGCACTATTAATAACCTTTGGCGCTATGAATATCAAAGCCAGAATGCACGTTTGATTGCAGAAAAAGCGGCCAGAATGTATGACAAAATGCGATTGTTTGTGGATGATATGCAGGGCTTAGGACAAAACCTCAGCAAAGCACAGGCGAGTTACCATTTGGCAATGAAAAAGCTGACAGAAGGAAGGGGGAATCTGATTAAACAGGCCGAAGGATTTCGTGATTTAGGGGTGGATATTAAACGCCCTATCGACTCACAGGTTATTGATAAATCTTTCCAATCTTTATTGGTTAATGAGTAAAGTCTGAATAGGGTTTTACCGGAAAGGCTGGTACACTTGCTATAATTTTTTGAATGAAAAGCGGACAAATAACATGGCAGATCAATCGAAAGAAACCACTCATTTTGGTTTCCGTACCGTAGCCAAAGAAGAGAAAAAAGATATGGTGGCGGAGGTATTTCACTCTGTCGCATCAAAATACGATTTGATGAATGATTTGATGTCGTTTGGCATTCATCGTATCTGGAAGCGTTTCACTATTGATACAAGTGGTGTACGCCGTGGTCATAGAGTCCTTGATCTGGCAGGGGGAACAGGGGATCTGACCGCGAAATTTTCCCGACTTGTAGGAGAGAAGGGAGAAGTTGTTCTGGCAGACATCAACGATTCTATGCTGAAAGTCGGGCGGGAAAAACTGCGCGATAACGGCATAGTCGGCAATGTCAGCTATGTTCAGGCTAATGCTGAAGAATTACCATTTGCGGATAACTATTTTGACTGCATTACTATTTCATTCGGCCTGCGTAATGTCACGGATAAAGACAAAGCCCTGCGTTCTATGTACCGTGTCCTGAAACCTGGCGGACGGTTATTAGTACTGGAATTTTCCAAACCTGTGCTGGCACCGTTGAGTAAAGTTTATGATATCTATTCGTTCCACATTCTGCCACGTATTGGTCAGGCGGTTGTTAAGGATGGGGAGAGTTACCGTTATCTGACAGAATCCATTCGTATGCATCCCGATCAGGAAACATTAAAAGCCATGATGGAAGCGGCTGGCTTTGATCAAGTTTCTTATAACAATATGACGGGGGGAATTGTTGCATTGCATAAAGGGTTTAAGTTCTGAAATGGAAACTCCCTCATTAAGTCACAGTGTGAATTCTACGGTGTTGTTTCCGGTGCTGACTGCTTTTCTGGAAACAACGCTGAATCATCTGTTGTACCGAGAAACCATATTGAAATCAGCCCGTATGCGATTAGCGGGCAAAATTCTTTCTATCGAACTGAAAGAAATTGAGACGCCATTGGTATTGGTTTTTAATGAAAGACAGTTAGATGTTTTAAGCCAATGGTCAGGAACTGTGGATTGTTCGATGAAAACGACATTACCAGCATTGCTTAAGCTACGGGATCGTCAATATCTTTCATCTCTGATTAATAGTGGTGAAATTGTCATTGAAGGGGATATGCAGGTTATTCAGCAGTGGTCGGCCTTGCTGGATATGCTGGAATGGGATCCTGCCCATTACCTTTCACCTTATGTCGGTGATATTGTGGCAGAAGGTATCAACCGGGTAATGAAAAACAGCATTAGTTTTGTCCGTAATACCATCACAAAGCAAAAAACTTACCTGACAGAATCATTGACGGAAGAGTGGAGAATAGCCCCCAGTGCTTTGGAATTGGCTTATTTCAGTGAAGAAGTTAATGCTGTTGCCAATAAACTGTCTGACATGGAAAAACGTCTGGCAGCAATGGAGGAGAAATATGACTCCCAGTGAAATAAAACGTCTCTATTTTATCATTAAGGTTTTTCTTACCTATGGACTGGATGAGTTAATCCCGAAGATCCGACTGACATGGCCGTTGCGTTTTGGGCGTTATTTCCTGTTTTGGCTGCCTAATCGACATAAGGATAAACCACTTGGTGAGCGCTTACGCTTAGCACTGCAAGAGCTTGGCCCGGTATGGATTAAGCTTGGTCAAATGCTTTCTACCCGACGGGATTTGTTTCCTTCCGCTATTGCTGATCAGCTCTCTTTACTTCAAGATCGTGTCATTTCTTTTGATGGAACCATTGCCCGCAAATCTATTGAGACGGCATTGGGGGGAAGCCTGGAAACGTGGTTTGAAGATTTTGATCTGCATCCTCTGGCTTCTGCTTCCATTGCACAGGTGCATACTGCACGGCTTAAAGAGAATGGAAAAGAGATCGTTATTAAAGTGATCCGCCCTGATATTTTGCCCGTGATAAAGGCGGATGTACGGTTAATGTATCGTTTGGCAAATTTAGTCCCTTTGTTGCCTGATGGTCGTCGTCTTCGTCCACTTGAAGTGGTTCGTGAGTATGAAAAAACGCTGCTTGATGAGTTGAATCTATTGCGTGAAGCTGCAAATGCTATTCAACTGCGGCGCAATTTTGAAGATAGCCCCATGCTTTATGTACCGGAAGTTTATCCTGATTATTGTCGGGAGAATGTCCTGGTCATGGAGCGGATTTATGGTATTCCTGTGTCTGATGTCGCGTCCTTGGAAGCGCAAAATACCGATATGAAGTTACTTGCTGAGCGTGGTGTTCAGATATTTTTTACTCAGGTATTTCGTGACAGTTTTTTTCATGCAGATATGCATCCGGGCAATATCTTTGTCAGCTATGAACGACCAGAGGATCCCACTTATATAGGTATTGATTACGGTATTGTTGGTTCTCTGAACAAAGACGATAAACGTTATCTGGCAGAAAACTTTATTGCTTTCTTTAATCGAGATTATCGAAAGGTAGCAGAGCTCCATGTGGATTCAGGCTGGGTTCCGGCAGATACCAATGTGGAAGATTTTGAGTTTGCTATCAGAACGGTATGTGAGCCTATTTTTGAAAAACCACTTGCAGATATTTCATTTGGTCATGTGTTGTTGAACCTCTTCAATACAGCCCGTCGTTTTAATATGGCAGTGCAACCTCAGTTAGTCCTGCTACAAAAAACACTGTTGTATGTCGAAGGGTTAGGACGCCAGCTCTATCCTCAGCTTGATTTATGGAAAACGGCAAAGCCGTTTCTGGAAGATTGGCTACATGATCAAGTTGGTTTTCCAGCTATTATGCGTGCGTTTAAAGAAAAAGCACCCTATTGGGCGGAAAAATTACCAGAACTTCCTGAACTGATTTATGGCACATTGCAACAACATAAGCGGTTGCAAACGAGTATTGACCAAATATCACAACAGTTAAAACAGCAACAGAATAATCATCGAAAATCTCTTTACTTACTGGGGATTGGTGCAACATTGTTTATCTGTGGTGGTTTATTTTTTATTACTAACCTGACTCATTTATCATGGGGATTGATGGGCGCGGGAATAATATCGTGGATACTGGGCTGGTTTAAACTTAAGTAGCCATTTACAGGAAAGAAAATAAGTAAAAAGAGGTTGCTGTAGCTTTTGGTATGGTTGCGGTATTTTCGAACATAAAGTTCGTAGTTTATAATGAAAATATTAATGATATGTATCTGAGATAGATTTCAAGATGTAGTCAACAAAACTACAATCTGAAAGATGAAGGGTATATTCCCCACGAACATGAGGTAGATCAGTATGGGTGGTATAAGTATTTGGCAATTACTCATTATTGCTGTCATTGTAGTCTTGTTGTTCGGGACTAATAAACTGCGTACATTAGGTTCTGATTTGGGAGAGTCGATAAAAGGCTTCAAAAAAGCGATGAGTGATGATGAAAAGTCAGAGCAGGCTGAGAAAAGCAACCATGATGCTGACTTTGAGACTAAAAATCTTACTGAAAAGCCCACCGTTGCTCAGTCTGAAAAATCAGAGATCAAAGACAAAAAAGAATAGGTATAAACCGTGTTTGACATTGGTTTTAGTGAACTGCTGTTGGTGCTGGTAATTGGCCTGATTGTTCTGGGGCCTGAGCGTCTGCCTGTTGCTGTCAAAACTATAGCAAGCTGGATAAAGGTATTACGATCACTGGCAGTCAACGTCCAGAATGAACTTGCAAAAGAATTAAAGTTGCAAGAGCTTCAGGATAGTTTGAAAAAAATGGAAGAAAAAGCAGACTTACAGTCTCTCTCTCCAGAATTAAAAACCTCAATGGATAAATTAAGGGAAGCGGCTGAATCGTTGAAGAAGTCGTATCAGCTCACTCCCGAAGAAGCTAAGGAGCTGGAAGAAGACGAAACGCATTTTCACTCCCTTGAGTCTGATCCAGTACCAGAGCAGAAACTAAACCAATATAGAGAACAAGTAACAGAAAAAAAGCCAGAAGAAATCTCAAAAGAAAGTACTAAACAGAAAACAAAGCAATCCCCTGAAAAATCCAATAGTGAACACTAAAAAATGTCTGTGGATGATACTCAACCTCTTATCAGTCACCTGATTGAACTGCGTAAGAGGATTTTGAATAGTTTAATTACTGTGCTGGTGGTTTTTCTGGCATTGGTTTATTTTTCTAATGATATATATCGACTTATTGCTGCGCCTTTAATGGAACAATTGCCTAAAGGTGCGAATATGATCGCAACGGATGTAGCATCACCTTTCTTCACGCCGATCAAACTTACCATTATGGTATCAATTTTTGTTTCGGCACCCATGATCCTGTATCAGGTATGGGCATTTATTGCACCGGCTCTGTATAAACATGAACGGCGTTTGATTGTGCCGCTGTTGTTGTCCAGTAGTGTCTTATTCTACCTGGGAATGATTTTTGCCTACTTCGTCGTATTTCCCTTCGTATTTGGTTTTTTTACCAAAACAGTTCCTACTGGCGTATTGATTGCGACGGATATCAGTAATTATCTGAGTTTCGTTATGGCGCTTTTTATGGCATTTGGTGTCTCGTTTGAAGTGCCAATCGCCATTATTCTGCTGTGTTGGAGTGGAGTAGTCACACCTGAATCACTGAAAAGAAAACGCCCTTATATTCTGGTCGGGGCGTTTGTAGTAGGGATGCTACTCACTCCCCCGGATGTCTTCTCACAAACTTTGTTGGCTGTCCCCATGTATTTGCTATTTGAACTGGGAGTTCTGTTTTCTCAATTTTATGTGGGAAAACATAAGCCATCTAAAACGGATGATGAATCGGAATATGATGCAGGTGACAACTCAGGCAGGTGACAATTAAGGAAAGTAATCAGTTACCTGCCAGTCATAATTATCGCCAACTGTCTGATAATACTAAGATCAGCAGTATTACAAGTAATAAAAGTGATGGCAGAATTAACCCAGTGTATTACCACTGGGTTTTACATTAGGAGAGCAGTATGAGCTATGTGTTTCCAGGAACGTTTCCTGGCCGTCGTATGCGCCGTGTGCGCCGCCATGATTTTTCCCGCCGCCTATTCGCTGAAAATCAACTGACCGTTAATGATTTGATCTATCCGGTATTCGTGATGGAAGGGACTAATCAGCGTCAAGAAGTGCCTTCCATGCCGGGAGTGTATCGTCTGACAATCGATCTTCTGCTGAAAGAAGCCGAAGAGATTGCCCGACTGGGTATTCCTGTTTTGTCTCTGTTTCCGGTTATTGAAGCAGATAAGAAATCATTGGACGCTAAAGAAGCTTATAACCCTGATGGTTTGATCCAACGCTCTATTCGTACCTTGAAAGATGCAGTTCCAGAGTTAGGCTTGTTAACTGATGTTGCATTGGATCCATTTACTATTCATGGGCAAGATGGTGTTATTGATCAGGATGGCTATGTCATCAACGATATCACCAAAGAGATTTTGGTAAAGCAGGCGCTATCTCATGCAGAAGCAGGAGCTGAAATTGTTGCCCCTAGCGATATGATGGACGGCCGTATCGGTGCTATTCGTGAGCAGTTTGAGAATGATGGCCATGTAAGCACGCAGATCATGGCTTATTCGGCTAAATATGCGTCTTGTTACTATGGGCCATTCAGAGATGCTATTGGCTCCAGTAATAATCTGAAAGGTGGCAATAAAATGACTTATCAGATGGATCCGGCAAACAGTGATGAAGCATTACAAGAGATCGCGCAGGATTTACAGGAAGGCGCAGATAGCGTGATGGTAAAACCTGGTATGCCTTATCTGGATGTGATCCATAGGGTAAAAGATACCTTCGGTGTGCCGACATTCGCTTATCAGGTGTCTGGTGAATATGCGATGCATATGGCAGCCATTCAGAATGGTTGGTTGAAAGAACAACCCGCGATTATGGAATCCTTACTCTGTTTCAAACGTGCAGGAGCAGATGGGGTTCTGACTTACTTTGCCAAGCGTGTAGCGCAATGGCTGCATGAACAGAAATATTAATGACTCCTTTTTACCTTAAGAAATATCGTAGCTTGAGATATTAGGTAAAAAAAATAACGGATGAATAAATAAAAAGGATATTCATCCGTTATAACAGGTTATTTATTCAGATAGTTTTCGATAGCGCTACAAATACCAGTTGTATCTAGCCCTAAATCAGCGTGAAGCTCTGACTGTGTGCCTTGCGGTATAAAGTAGTCAGGTAAACCGAGATTTAATACTGGAACTGGCTGACTTGCTTGCATCAGCAATTCATTGACGCCGCTACCGGCTCCTCCCATGATGGCATTCTCTTCTAACGTCACCAGTAAATCATGTTGAGAAGCCATCTCTAGTACCAGTTTTTTATCCAGTGGTTTGATAAAGCGCATATCAACAACGGTTGCATTTAAGAACTCTGAAGCTTGTAGTGCGCTTGGCAGTAATGTACCGAAGCTCAGGATGGCAATGCGTTCTCCTTGACGACGAACAACACCTTTGCCAATGGGCAGTTTTTCCAGTGGCTGGAGTTCTGCTCCTACGCCTGTACCTCGCGGATAACGAACAGCAGCAGGGCCATCTTGATAGTGATAACCCGTATGTAGCATTTGTCGGCACTCATTTTCATCACTCGGAGCCATGATCACCATATTGGGGATACAGCGCAGAAATGAAAGATCGAATGCCCCCTGATGAGTTTGTCCATCAGCCCCGACGATACCGCCACGGTCGATAGCGAACAAAACAGGTAAGTTCTGGATAGCAACATCATGAATGACCTGATCATAAGCACGTTGCAGGAAGGTAGAATAAATCGCGACAATCGGTTTATATCCCCCGATTGCCAGTCCTGCTGCAAATGTCACAGCATGTTGCTCGGCAATGGCGACGTCAAAGTATTGTTCAGGGTACTCACGAGAGAAACGTACCATGCCAGAGCCTTCTCTCATAGCTGGCGTGATCGCCATAAGTTTTTTATCAGTGGCTGCTTCTTCACACAACCATTCACCGAAGATTTTGGAAAACGTCGGGCGGGTATCCGTACTTTTTGGCAGAGAGCCAGTCGATGGATCAAATTTAGGTACAGCATGCCAACTGATAGGATCTTTTTCCGCGGGAGCATAACCACGGCCTTTTTTGGTCATGATGTGCAAAAATTGAGGCCCTTTGAGTTCACGCATATTTTTCAATGTTTGAGTCAGTGCCAATACGTCATGACCGTCAACCGGACCAATGTAGTTAAATCCAAGCTCTTCGAACAGTGTTCCGGGAACAACCATACCTTTGAGATGTTCCTCGGTCTTTTTCAATAACTCTTTGATAGGCGGCAGGCCGGAGAAGACTTTCTTACCACCCTCACGTAGAGTTGTGTACAACTTTCCTGAAAGCAATTGTGCCAAATGGTTATTCAATGCTCCAACGTTCTCGGAAATAGACATTTCGTTGTCATTGAGGATGACAAGCATATCAGGATCAATATCACCTGCATGGTTCATAGCTTCAAAAGCCATACCTGCGGTAATGGCACCATCACCAATCACACAGACTGTCTTACGACCCTTACCTTCATGTTCTGCCGCAATTGCCATACCTAATCCGGCACTGATTGAGGTTGATGAATGACCGACACATAGCGTGTCATATTTGCTTTCATCTCGCCACGGGAAAGGGTGGAGACCATTTTTCTGGCGAATAGTGTCAATACGGTCACGGCGCCCGGTCAGAATCTTATGTGGATAGGCTTGATGACCGACATCCCAGACTAAATTGTCAAAAGGTGTTTTATAAACGTAATGAAGTGCGACTGTTAATTCGACAGTTCCGAGACCGGAAGCAAAGTGGCCACTGGAGCGACTGACACTGTTTAGCAAAAATTGGCGAAGTTCATCGCATAACTTTGGCAAAGTGTCTTTAGGTAGCAGGCGCAGTTCTTCAGGGGTTTCCGCCAGTGCCAATGTTGGATATTTCGCTATATCAATGCTCATGCTATGCCTGTTGAAATTCATGCCTGTTAAAACGCTATGCACGTCTAAATTAAAGATTAAGAACCCTGGAATTATCAGTATGTAATTACTGGGCTCTCCCTATAAGGCCATGTTCCATTGTATTGATTTTGGATGTATGTAACCGATAACTTACAAAACGGTGATGATTGTCATGGTCATGACCCGTTTTTTAGCTGTTTCTTTCAATAATGAAACCCGCCAGTTGTTTTAGAATCACAGTATTATAAGATTGATTTTCCAGTTCTGTGAGTGCAGTAATCGCATCTTGATAAAGATCTTTGGCCTTTTTCTGAGCTTGTTCCAGGCCCAATAATGCAGGGTAGGTACTTTTTCCAAGTTGCTGATCATTCCCCTGACGCTTGCCGATAATTTTTGTATCACCAATGACGTCCAGGATATCATCATGTACCTGAAATGCGAGACCGATTGCCTGTGCATATTGATCCAGCCAAGGCAATGCTTCACGGCCACGTGTACCTGCACCGTAAGCACCCAATCTGACCGCACAACGAATTAATGCACCTGTTTTGTGTCGATGGATTTGTTCCAGTGCAGTAAGATCAATCTGTTTCCCTTCGGCTTCCAAATCCAATGATTGCCCGCCACACATGCCTGCAATACCACTGGATATTGCTAATTCAGCAATCATTTCAAGACGGTCAGGTAATGCCACATTTGGCATCTCTTGCTTCGCCAGAATTTCAAAAGCCAATGATTGCAATGCATCTCCAGCCAAGATCGCATGATCCTCGCCAAATTTAATGTGGCAGGTAGGTTGGCCACGACGTAAATCATCGTTGTCCATTGCAGGCAAATCATCGTGGATCAGCGAATAAGCATGGATACACTCTACAGCGATGGCTGGCGCATCAAGGCTCTTTTTGGAAAGGCCAAACATTTCACCCACAGAATAAACTAAAAATGGGCGCAGCCGTTTTCCACCCAGTACAGCACCGTGTTGCATAGCGGTTGCTAACGGGCTGCCCAAAAAGGGTAATGAAGAAAACGTTGCCATCAACTTGTTATTGATATGTTGCTGGCAATTGCTTAATTGCTCTTCAAAAGGAGCCTTATATTGTTCCGACATAAAGTTACTCAGCATCAGGCGAAAATTCATCAAGTGGAGAATGTGCATCATGATTCAATAAAATTTGCACTCGTTGTTCCGCTTGTTGGAAGGTTTTTTGCCCTTGTCTTGCAAGTTGAATGCCGCGTTCAAATTCATTTAATGCATCTTCTAAAGGGAGTTCCCCTGATTCCAAGCGAATGACAATTTCTTCCAGCTCTTTCAGGGAAGTTTCAAATGCTGGTGCTTGCTCGGTTTCTGATGTTCTATTTGCCTTAGACATAATAATTTTAAAGTATGATTATTTAACGAATTACAGTGAGGTAATTTCGCTACAGACTTGCAGAGTACCCTACTACACTGAAAGAAAGAAATCATTCGTTACCACTGTTTTTTTACAGATGCTCTGTTTTTTTACAGGAGATATAGTGAGATAGTGTTATACTCTACGCCCTATCCAACTGACCACTTAAAAACAATCATTGATACTATTTGTGATAGTTCAATATTGAATGACTACTATATCTTACTATGAAGTTTATCATTAAATTATTCCCAGAGATTACGATCAAGAGCCAAACTGTTCGTTTACGCTTTATTAAAATCCTTGCCAGCAATATCCGTAATGTGCTGAAAACACTAGGAGAAGAGATTGCTGTTGTTCGCCATTGGGATAATATCGAAGTTCGGGCTAAAAATGATAATCTTGGCGCAGAAATTTGTGATGCACTGACACGTATTCCGGGTATTCACCATATCCTGCAAGTTGAAGAGAGAGATTTTCGTGACTTGCATCATATCTTTGAACAAACCTACGAAGCATATGGGCATTTACTGCATGGAAAAACATTTTGTGTCCGTGTGAAGCGTCGTGGTAAACACAGTTTCACCTCCAATGAAGCTGAACGTTATATCGGTGGTGGCCTGAATCAACATATTGAATCTGCCAAAGTGAAACTGACTCATCCAGATGTGACAGTAAATCTGGAAATTGATCAGGATAAACTGATCTTGGTGAAAGCTCGTCATCCGGGGATAGGTGGATTTCCTATTGGAACGCAGGAAGATGTTCTGTCCCTTATCTCTGGCGGGTTTGACTCTGGAGTCTCCAGCTATATGCTGATGCGCCGTGGCTGCCGTGTACATTATTGCTTCTTTAATCTCGGTGGTTCTGCCCATGAAATTGGGGTGAAACAGGTAGCTCACTATTTGTGGAACCGATTTGGCAGTTCCCATAAGGTTCGTTTTGTTGCCGTCGATTTTGAAACAGTGGTTGCTGAAATTCTGGAAAAAGTGGATGACGGTCAAATGGGCGTTGTGCTGAAAAGAATGATGGTCAGAGCTGCTTCCAGGATTGCAGAACGTTATGGTGTGCAAGCAATTGTGACAGGAGAAGCATTGGGGCAGGTCTCCAGCCAGACATTGACTAACTTGAGACTGATTGATAACGCTTCGGATACGTTGATCCTTCGTCCGCTGATTTCTCACGATAAAGAACACATTATTAAGCTGGCACGCGAAATTGGAACGGAAGATTTTGCTCGTACTATGCCGGAATTTTGTGGTGTGATCTCTAAGAACCCAACCGTCAAAGCCGTTAAAGCCAAAATTGAAGAGGAAGAAGGTAAGTTCGATTTTGATATTCTGGAGCGTGTGGTAAGTGAAGCCCAGAATTTGGATATTCGTCAGATTGCTGAACAAGCCTGTGAGCAGATTGTGGAAGTGGAAACAGTCACTAAGTTTTCTGCGAATGATGTATTGTTGGATATCCGTTCACCAGATGAACAGGATGATTGTCCACTGAGTATGGAAGGTATCGAAATTCAGTCATTACCTTTCTATAAGTTGAGTACCCAGTTTGGTGATCTATCGAAAGAGAAAAATTATCTGCTTTATTGTGAACGTGGTGTGATGAGCCGCTTGCAGGCGCTTTACTTGCGTGAACAAGGTTTTCAGAATGTGAAGGTTTATCGCCCTTAATCTGAGCCAGTACATTGGAAAGAAACATATAAGCTGCTAGCCGAATAGATTTTCTGTCAGCAGCTTATATTAACAGATTCACTACTAGCGGTTTTGGTAGTTATTGATGCCAGGAGGTAAGACTAATTGAGCTGCAACTTCTGCTGCCTTGTCTTTTCCTTTCAGTAGTTCAATCAGCTTCAGGGCGAAGTCAAAAGCAGTTGCAGGCCCCTGGCTGGTGAGCAAATTAACTCTCTCATCAAAATAAACCCGACGATCGATCCACTTTTCCGGGGCTATTTTATCTTTCATGCTTGGGTAACCTGTCATATTTCCAATCGGGAAAAGCTGATGATATTCCAGTACAACGGCTGGAGATGCGCAGATGGCTGCAATAATTTTACCCTGACTTTGGGCTGTGCGGATTTTTTCTACAACCAATAGACTATCGCGAAAACATTCTGCCCCTTTTATCCCTCCCGGCAGAATAACAGCATCAAAATCTTCATCAACAACATCTACTAAGGGAGCATCTGCAACAATTTTGACGCCACGTGAGCAGGTTAATGTCAGAGCTCCATCGGTCGCTGCACTGGCGATGGTGACATTGATCCCGGCTCTGACCAACAAATCAATAGTCGTGACAGCTTCTATTTCTTCACTACCGTGTGCGAGGCAAATGAGAGCTGAAATGTTCATATTTCTCCTCCTTGCGTTTGATAAAATGATAAATATGGATGTTTTCTGTAAGCACCAGCCCATGTACACGGGCTCGGTATAGTAAAAATCCGGTAATGTAGTCTATTTCTGTAGGCCGTTGTGCCCGAATATCTTGCCGCATAGATGAAGAGTTTTCAGATGTTTGCTCAATAACATCCATCACGTACTTGATAAGTACGGGTTTGGTGATCTGAAGGCCCTCTTTTTGCATCACCTGATAGATCTCATCACATAATGAATGGATTTTTGTGACGTGATGCGATAATTCGCCATTCTTACAATCATAAATTACGGTGAGTGGATTGATAACGCAATTGACGGCAAGTTTTAGCCAGCTAATGGTATAGATATCATCGTGCCATTTTACGTTTGGTAAGGCGTCATGCAAAATTTTTGCTAATAAACTGAATTTATCAGTATCAGACAACGTAGAACCAATATGGGTTATACCTTGTGATTTGTGATAAACAATACCATTCTCCTGATAGGCCCCATGAGTTGTCACTCCCGATAAGATGGGGTTGGGTAGAGATAAAAGTTCATCTTGTGTTCCCATGCCATTATGCAGTAATAGAATCGGACAATGAGGGGAAAGTTTGGAGGCAAGGTTATTGATAGCATCAGAAACTTGCCAGGCTTTTAGGCAAACAAGTAACAATTCGCTTTCGAAAAGATGTTTTTCATTATTGGCCGGAAGTTGCTGGTCAAATACTCTACCTTGAAAGTTATCAATATAAACATTGACAAAAGGCTGGGGCGCTTTTAACCATGCCTGAATTTGGTGATGCTGTTGGGATAAGGCAGCAAGCCATAGTTTACCCATTGCACCGCAGCCAAGAACAGTTATTTTCATTGTTCTTCCTTGAGAAATGCTTTCATCGGGAACCTCAAAATTATGCTGATCTGAATTCCAAGCGCGCTAAGATAATATAAATTCCAAGAGATCATTAGTGTGGGGAGTATAGATCTTTTGCCAATAATGGAAAGCGGTTATCATGCCGGATTATTGATTAGCTGGAGGTGACTGATAATGCCATCATTTGATATTGTTTCAGAAGTTGATATGCAGGAAGTGCGTAATGCGGTAGAGAATGCACAGAGGGAATTAACCAATCGTTGGGATTTCCGCAATGTCAATGCGAGTTTTGAACTAAACGAAAAGAACGAATCGGTCAAGATTGCGAGTGAGTCTGATTTTCAGGTTAACCAACTGGTCGATATTCTGCGTGAAAAATTTGCTAAGCGAGGAATTGACGGCTCTGTATTGAATATTCCTGAGAATATGGTGCATAGCGGTAAAACTTACAGTGTGGAAGCAACTTTGTTGCAAGGTATTGATACACCGTTAGCGAAGAAAATCGTCAAGCTGATTAAAGACAGCAAGCTGAAAGTTCAGGCACAAATTCAGGGCGAGCAAGTGAGAGTTACCGGTAAAGCTCGTGATGATCTGCAAGGTGTTATTGCATTAGTTCGTGGCGCAGAGTTGGGACAGCCTTTCCAATTCACCAATTTTCGTGACTAACTGTTTTCTGTGACTGACTGCTGATATCAGCAGATTTACTTTTTTCTCTGATCAAAATATTTAAGGGAAGCTGAGTAATTTTAATTGTTACCAGTGCTTCCCTAATCAATTCATTATCTATAGGACCCTATTATCTCAGAACTTATTGGGTATGAGAAAACACAAGCTGTTCTAGTTGTTCACGATTAGTTTGTTCAGTATCGACTTTGATATAGGCACTTAGTTCATCCGGTACAATAATGACATCTTTCACACCCGCTTGAGACAATATTTTCTTTTCCAGAATTTCAGGCGCATTTAATTGAGCTGGCAAGATGAGCCTGATGCTGCTGACATAAGGTGGTTGACGTAATGTGAGGCTGAGAATAAACCAGAATATGGTGAGAATAATACTGCCCATAAATACTAATGATGCGCCTTGCAGTTCATATAGCATTCCACCGATACTGCCTCCCAGAGCAACACCCAGGAACTGGCTGGTAGAGTAAACGCCCATTGCTGTACCTTTGTAGCCTGCCGGGGCTTCTTTGCTGATCAATGAAGGCAAAATCGCTTCCATGATATTAAAAGCAAGAAAGAAAATCTGAATACCTGCAAATATTCCCCAAAGATGTGACCCTAAGGACCACAAAACAAATTCAGCAATAAACAACATGCCGATACAAAGCAAGAAAACTTGCTTCATGCGGCGCTTTTTCTCTGCATAAATAATGAATGGTAAGACGGCAATAAAAGAAATAAGCGTAGTAGTTAAATACACTTTCCAGTGTTGTTGAGGAGGAAAACCTGTTTTTTCCATGATCAGAGGCAGAACAACGAAGCTGGACATCAATAAGGTGTGCAGACAGAGAATACCAAAATTGAGTTTGAGTAATTGAGGATCAGAAAGTACACGCCGGAAACTGCCTCGGACAATGCCAGATTCACGATTTAATAAATGATTATGTGTTGATGGGACAGCGAATAGCGTTATTAAGATACCGCAACTGGCAAGAATTGTGATCGTACCAAATAAACCATTTAATCCGATGTGATAGGTGATAACAGGGCCGACAACAATAGCAAAAGCAAATGTGATGCCAAAACTGATACCAATGAATGCCATTGCTTTTGTACGATTTTGTTCGCGGGTAAGATCTGATAATAACGCCATGATTGCAGCAGAGATTGCCCCTGCACCTTGCAAAGCTCTTCCGGCGATAATTCCCCAAATAGAGTCGCTAAAGGTGGCAATGATACTACCTAATACAAAAATGAGTAGTCCACCTATTATCAAAGGCTTTCGACCAAATTTATCTGAAAGTAACCCGAATGGAATTTGAAATATTGCTTGTGTTAAGCCGTAGATACCGATTGCAATTCCTATCAGGGCCTCGGTGGCATCCTGTAACGCTAAACCGTAGGTCGTCAGGACGGGTAAAACCATGAACATACCTAACATGCGTAGAGAAAAAACGGAACCTAAGCCCCATGTTGCCCGGAGTTCAAGGGGAGTCATTTGATTATCGTTCATGGATACTTGATACCTCAAAAATTCGATACGGCATTTAGCGTAGAAAGGAATAAATTGATACAAAATGCTCATTTCATACAGATTACTAACAATTGGTTACTAAATCATGTTTATCAAGAGTGACCTAAACGAAGTAATTTATTAATGTTTGTAAGAGATAAAGAAAGGAAAAATGGCAAGGGTTTGTTTCCCCTGCCATTTTGATATTATCGGACGTAAGTCAGCATTATTTCTGGAGATGCTGAGGAGTCTACAGACATCATGACGCTCAATGACATGATAGCGACAATAGAAAATACAAATAACTTACGAGCCCAGATATGGTCATTAGTGGTTTTATAACCGGATAATGCCATACCTAGCCACCAAATACTTACCGCAGCAGCGACAATCAGGTACTTGTAACCTGCATAGCCACTGATTGCCAACATCAGCGTGGCAACCATAAATGCCAGAATATAGAGGGTAATATGGTTTTTAGCCACAGAGATACCCTTAATTACAGGCAAAACTGGAATATTGGCAGTCTGATAATCTTTGAACCGAAAAATAGCAATGGCGTAAGAGTGAGGCATCTGCCATAAACTGAAAATCAGTAACAGAATAAGTGCCCCTGTGTCAAATTGTCCGGTTACTGCACAATAACCAATGACAGGGGGAGCAGCGCCTGATAAGCTGCCAACCAGCGTGCCATAAATAGACTTTCTTTTCATATAGAGGCTATAGACCCCTACATAAACGACAAACCCGATGAGAGCTAACTGCATTGCTAAGGCATTGGCTGCTACATAGAGCAGCACAATACCAGCAATACCTAACACTGAGGCGTAAATCAGGCTGATTTTCGGATCGATAAGCCCTTTCACAAGGACCCTTTCTTTTGTTCTTTCCATGATCCTGTCGATATCGCGGTCGATATAGTTGTTGAATACACAACCTGATGCTACCACCAGCGATACCCCAACCATTGTTGCAAAGAACAAGGGGTAATCTATTACGCCCTTGGAAGCGAGTAGAAAACCACCAATCGCAGAAATTAGATTTCCGAAAATAATTCCTGGTTTGGTCACTTGCAGGTATTGCTTAATCATTCAAATCAACCCTTAATCAACCATCATATTGATATTCAGGTTGTACATAATCCACAGAGAGCCAACGACAACAATAGCGATGACCAGTATTGTGAATATTAAGGCAACGAGATTCCAACGCTCTTCAGACGATGTATTCATGTGCAGGAAGCAGATGAAATGAACAAAGATCTGAATAACAGCCATAACAACTACTGTTGTCAGGATTGTGCTGTGTGAGGCAGTGCCATCCATCACCATCCAGAATGGGATCACGGTCAAGATAACTGACAGAACAAAACCAATCATATAGGTTTTGAAACTACCGTGGCTGGCGCCGGAATGAGAAGTATTTGGATGACTCATTACATCGCTCCCATCAGATAAACGACAGTAAATACACAGATCCATACAACGTCAAGGAAGTGCCAGAACAGGCTCAGGCAGTTCAGACGCATACGGTTCACGTCAGTCAGACCGCGGCGTGAAACCTGAATCATCAGAATGACGATCCAAATCAAACCAAAGGTTACGTGCAGACCGTGAGTCGCAACCAGTGCGAAGAAAGCCGACAGGAATGCACTGCGGTCAGGGCCATAACCTTCCATGATCAATTTATGAAATTCATAAACTTCCATTGAGACGAAGCCCAGGCCGAACAGGAAAGTAACAAATAACCATAGGTTAACTTGACCGACTTTGCCTTTGTTCATGCTCAGCATGGCGAAACCATAGGTGATACTACTGAACAACAGCAGGAAGGTTTCTACCAAGACAAATGGCAGTTCAAAAATCTGTTTACCTGTTGGGCCACCCGCAGTGCCATTAACTAAGACTGCATAGGTAGCAAACAGACTTGCAAACAGAATCAAGTCGCTCATCAGGTAGATCCAGAAACCAAAGATTTTGTTGGCTCCTGTGTCGTGGTGCCCATGAGCGTCATGGGCGGCTGTATTGTTAAGGGTTTGAGTCGACATTATTTTACACCTGCCTTTCTCAGTTCTTCGTAACGCTGATTTTCAATTTTCTCGACTTCAGCCACTGGAACGTAGTAATCAACGTCCTCGTCAAAGCTTTTCACGATGCAACTGATGATAATGCCTGCGAAACTTGCAATAGCCATCCACCAGATATGCCATATCAATGCAAAGCCTAAGACCAGACAGAATGCACTAATGATCACGCCAGCACCTGTGTTTTTAGGCATATGAATTTCTTCATATTTAGCAGCGCGCTTATATCCAGTGCCTTTTTCTTTCATGTCCCACCATGCATCACGAGTCTGGATGTGTGGAACTTCTGCGAAGTTATAGAACGGAGGTGGAGATGAAGTTGACCATTCCAGAGTACGAGCGCCCCATGGGTCACCAGTCAGATCGCGGTTTTGTTCACGGTCACGGATACTCACGTAGAACTGGATAACCTGGCACAGAATACCAATTGCGATCAGGACAACACCGCCTGCTGCAACAACCAGCAGAGAATGGAATTCTGGGTTGATATCCTGGCTCAGACGACGAGTCATTCCCATAAAGCCCAGAGCATACAGAGGCATAAAGGCAACGAAGAAACCAGTGATCCAGAACCAGAAGGCGCGGACACCCCATTTTTCATTCAGTGTGAAACCAAATGCTTTCGGGAACCAGTAAGTTGTACCAGCGAAGCAGCCGAATACAACGCCACCAATGATAACGTTATGGAAGTGAGCAATCAGGAACAAACTATTGTGCAGTACGAAGTTCGCACCAGGTACAGCCAGCAGAACGCCTGTCATACCACCAATGGAGAACGTGACCAGAAAGCCGACAGTCCACAGCATTGGTGTTTTGAACTCGATACGGCCACGGTACATGGTGAACAGCCAGTTGAAGATCTTAACCCCGGTTGGGATAGAGATAATCATTGTGGCGATACCAAAGAAGGCGTTAACGTTCGCGCCGGAGCCCATGGTAAAGAAATGGTGCAGCCATACAATGAACGACAGAATGGTAATAACGATTGTCGCCCACACCAGTGAGGTATAACCAAACAGGCGTTTTTTCGAGAAGGTTGCAGTGACTTCAGAGAAGATACCAAAGACAGGCAGAACCAGAATGTAAACTTCAGGATGACCCCAAGCCCAAATCAGGTTGATGTACATCATCATGTTGCCACCCATATCATTGGTGAAGAAATGGGTGCCCAGATAACGATCTAGGGTTAACAGTGCAATAGTGACTGTCAGAATAGGGAACGCAGCAATGATAAGTACGTTGGTGCACAGTGAAGCCCAGGTGAAAACCGGCAATTTCATCATGGACATGCCAGGTGCACGCATGCGCAGGATGGTCACGAAGAAGTTAACACCAGTCAGCAATGTACCTACACCGGAGAGCTGAAGGCTCCATATCCAGTAATCAACGCCAACTCCAGGGTTATATTCCAGGCCGGACAGAGGCGGGTAAGCCAGCCAACCAGTTTGAGCGAATTCACCTACACCCAGAGAGAGGTTGATCAGAGCGACACCTACAACAAATAACCAGAAACTCAGAGAGTTCAGGAATGGGAATGCAACGTCACGTGCCCCGATTTGCAGAGGAACCACAATGTTCATCAGACCAACAACGAAAGGCATTGCCATGAAGAAGATCATGATAACGCCGTGAGCGGTAAAGATCTGATCATAATGGTGCGGGGGCAGGAAACCTGCTTCACCAGCGGAAGCCAGGGCTTGCTGTCCACGCATCATGATGGCATCAGCGAAACCGCGCAACATCATTACCATAGCAACAACAATGTACATGACCCCGATTTTTTTGTGGTCGACGCTTGTCAGCCATTCAGTCCAGAGCCATTTCCATTTACGGAAATAGGTTAGGGCACCAACAACTGCTAGTCCCCCAAGAAGTATCCCAATCAATGTCACCACAATAATGGGTTCATGTAATGGGATCGCATCAAGTGTTAATTTTCCCCACATGTCTTTATTCCTCAACACCTGCATGAGCCGGCTGACTCATATTCATATTATGACCTGCAGCTTTACCATGTTCTGTTTTTTCGTGACTGGATACACCAAACATACCACTATGGCCCATATCACCCATAAATTTGGCGATCGTTTCCTGGAACAGATTTGGTTTCACGCTTGAGAAGTATTCAACTGGGTTGTTTTGGCTAGGTTTAGCTAACGCATTGAATGCTTGCACGGTATCTAGGGTTTTAGATGATGCTTTAACTTTCTGCACCCACTCTTCAAAACCTGCACGATCTTCAGTTGCTGTTGCAGTGAATTTCATGCCGGAGAAGCCATGTCCACTATAACTGGCTGAGAATCCGTCGTATTTACCTGCTGAGTTAGCAATTAAATGCAGTTTTGTCTGCATACCTGCCATTGCATAAATCTGACCACCTAACTGAGGGATGAAGAAAGAGTTCATCACAGAGTCTGAGGTGATTTTGAAGTTAATTGGCACATCTTTAGGGAATACAATTTCATTTACAGTTGCAATACCCTGTTCTGGGTAGATGAATAGCCATTTCCAGTCGAGGGAAATAACTTCAATCGTTACCGGTTTCACATCACTGTCTAGTGGCTTATATGGATCGAGTTGATGAGTCGTTTTCCATGTAATCGTTGCCAACGTGATGATAATCAAGATAGGCACAGTCCAGACGACAAGCTCAATTTTATTTGAGTGTGCCCAGTTTGGACGATAGGTAGCAGATTTATTGGCTTCCCGGTAACGTAAAGCAAAAACGATTGCCATTACGATAGCCGGGATAACAACGATCAGCATCAGGCCAAACGCTGTCAGTATCAGCGTTTTTTGTTCAACGCCGATCGCCCCTTTGGGATTCATCAATACCATATCACAACCACTTAGCATTAAAGTGGCTGCGAGTAATGACGATAACCCAATAGTTTTTTTGTATTTCATAAGTCTCATTGAGCGACCCCAGATAACAAAAGCTTTATTGTCGTTTCATCAGTGCGGGCATTCTACGGTAAGGTTACCGGAGTGTAAACAATTGTAATAGAAGCAGGATGGCTTGCAGGCTTTTTATGCTAGAGGGATCACATGTAATATGAGATTTAACAAAAAGTTAACTTCGAATCGTTATTGTATCTAAGAAATCAAAATAGGCAATATTTTTAAAGTAACTCTCTATTTTTCAAAACTATTTTTTTGATAAAAATCACATGTTAGTGTTTTTGAATTGACTTCTTGTTGTAATGAAATGATCGTTTTTGATATTGATGAGCAGTTCGAGACTGCTCATCAGTTAAACTAATTATTAGAAGTTATATTTTACACTGTAAACAATACCATCCTGAAGGAAATCTTCGCCTAATTTATTATTGGCATAGCGATATTGGATACCGGTAGTAAAAGAAGAGTGTGGAGTCCACCATAATCCCAGAGCCCCGTTAACGCCATCACGGCCACCATTGCCGTAACGTTTATTACGATTCAGTTCGATTTCATTCCAGTTTGTGACACTGAATTTTTGCTCCCAAAGGTTGAAATCGTACCCTGCAACCCAGCCTACGACATAACCGTTATTTCCTGAGTAGAAAGTTTGGTCAACATAGTGCAGGGCAACAAAAGGTTTGAACCACAGACCTGCAAAGGTCGTGTTATAGCCCAATCCATAGAGTGTATTTACTTCATGGAAGTTGCCACCGTTAGCTTTTCCTGGTTGTGAGTAGGTTCCATAAACATGTCCATAAAGGTTGAAACCTGTTTCTCCCAGATAAAAACGTCCTGTTGTTTTGAAAGCGTAACGTCGGTTATCACCAGGTTGTGCAGTTTTGCTGTTAAATGGGTTTTCTAAATCAAAGAAGCCATATAGCTCTCCCCAACTGAAACCCGCTCCGCCTTCCAGTTCCATATAAGCAAAGTCATCTTTGTGAGAAGTCTTCCCTGTTTTGTGCGTAGTATGTTTGCTCCAGTCAAGGTAGTTCATGCTGACATTGGCAAACCCCCACTGATATTCCGCACAGGCTGAAGCAGAAACCAAGGCGGTAGCAACTGCGGTGAGTGTCAAAATATGTCTTTTCATAAATTCCCTTTATGTGGTTTTTTAGATATACAAAAAATATTTTGGATAGTTCGAAACAAAATGAATGCGAACATAATATTTATTAGTATAAATATTTTCCCGTAAGAAAAGATGTCTCTTGGGTCACATAATTTCAGTTTTTATTTTTATTGTGATAATTATCACTAAATGGGAACAACACAAAACTGAACTTTATCAGCTTTGTGTTGTAACAGGTAAGATTTTAAACAAGTTGACTTTTCTTCAATGCGACATAATCCAATATACCTCCCAGTAGCAATCCTATGACGCCAATGACAACACTCCATGACAGCATGGGGTATATAAAGTCACTTATTTCATTAGAAAGTTGGATATATTCTGGGGAAATAAAAAGTATCAAAGTGACGAAATGAGTGATTATAAACAATAGGCTGCTTATAATTAACCAGGTAATAAAAATCAGCGCGGCTAATGTCATGGTCATAAAGGCCAGACGATAATAGCGACTAAATAGCGTCCGCGGAATGAAACTATCAGTTTTTTGAGTATAGGTCAGTGTATTACGACAAATCAACAAGAGAGCAAGACCCGGTAATCCAATCACAACGGAGAACAGATAAAATATTGACCAACCATGAGCCTCGGCAAACCAGCCTGCAACTGGACCGACGTAAACTCGCCCCACAGCGGATAATGCAGAAAGAAGAGCAAATTGGGTTGCTGAAAATGATTTATTACAAAGTGTCATGAGTAAGGCAACAAATGCTGCTGTGCCCATACCGCCGCAGATATTCTCCAGAAAAATAGCGCCACCCATGACATAAATATCCTTGGGAGTGACGGCAAGTATCCAGTAACCGAAATTTGAAACGGTTTGAAGGAGCCCGAAGATCATCAATGCACGGAACAGGCTCCACTTCTGCATCAGATAACCACCATACAGGGCCCCTATAATGGTGGCAGCCAGGCCAAGGGTTTTATTAATCATACCGACTTCAGCCGGATTAAACCCTACTCCGCGAATAAGAAAAGGGGTGCTGAGTGAAAGGGCAAAAGCATCAGCCAGCTTATACAGCACAATTAAGAGCAGAATAAGCCAGGCATTGTTTCGACTAAAAAAGTCAAATAAAGGCTCAAATACAGCCTGATGTAATGTTTTTGGCGGCGCTACGTCAATTTGAGGTTCTTTAGCAGTAAGAGTGGCATAAACGCCAATCAGCATTAGACCTGCCATGAGCCAGTACATGCTATTCCAGCCAATGTAAGTTGCCATCCATAGAGCCAGACCGCCGGAGACCAGCATTGCTAACCGATATCCCAGTACAGAAATTGCCGCTCCGGTTCCCCGTTCTTCCTGTTGAAGTAAATCGGTTTTATAGGCGTCAAAAATAATATCTTGAGAAGCCGAGAAAAAGGCGACAGCAACAGCTAATGCAGCTAACCACCATAAATGTTGCGATGGGTCGAGAAATCCCATTGCTCCGATACTGACAATGAGTAAAAGCTGTGTAATGAGCATCCATCCGCGCCGACGTCCTAAGAACGAGGGGGAATAGCGATCCATAGTAGGTGCCCAGAGAAATTTAAAAACATAGGCCTGACCGACTAAAGTAAAAAAGCCGATAGTTTTGATATCAATGTTTTCGACAGTCATCCATGCCTGTAACGTTCCTGCGGTGAGGGCAAGGGGGAGACCAGAGGCAAAACCCAATAAAAGAAGAATACGGTAATTGCGTATTGTAGATAAACTCAGTGTGTGATTCATCATAAGCCCTTCCAATACTTTCTGCCCATAACCTATCAGAGGAAAGTTCAATAGAATCAGGCAGAAAGTCTATATCTTGTTACCTGTTATCGAACATTCTGTTTAATGAAGGTGCTGATTGACGAATCTTGAGCCATGTCTGTAATCACATCAGATAATACAGTATTAACGGCATCAGCAATTTTGGCGTTAGTTGCGTTTAATGGACCCTGAGCATTATAGCTGGTGCGGTAGTTTTTGATTTGCTTACTACCATCTTGAGCATAAACAATAATTGAGATTTCCGCTTTCGCTGAAATATCGTGGCGAAGGCTTCCTTCCTTTACTGTCGCATAAAGTTGATTCACTATGACTTGTAAATTGGCATTCGCCGGAGAACCAATCATATAACCACGAGCAACCATTTGTTTTTCCAGCGCTTCTTGTAGTAAAAAGCGTAAATCACGTGAAGGCAGCAGCGTAACTAATTTTGCATCACGGTTAATTTGGGCCAGGGCTTGAGATTGCCGATGGTCGACCCCACTAATACTGATTGTGATCGCTTTCATTGTAGGATCTGCCGATGGCAAGGTAATTTTAGGTTGAATAGCCAATGTATTGCTGGTGTCTGCACAGCCAGATAAGTTGGCTAGAAAGAGAAGTGCGATAAATGGAGTCAATATTTTCTTTAGCATGTAAGTGTTCTCATTCAGAATACGGATACCCAGTATAGTAATACAGATAGTATGGACCGTTGCAATCATAGCATTGCCGTAGGTAACGGCATATCACTAATGCTTACTAATTGAAAGATATGAAGAAATGCTTAAATTAAGCTCTATAAAAGATATTTGGATACCCTGATGTTATAAATCACGGGAAATAAACTAGAATCAATATATGGTTGATTAATAACCTTTGGTGACTAAGGAGAATGAGATGGTTCGTCAGGAAATAGAAACAAAGTTACAGGCGGCATTTAAGCCTTCTCATCTGGAAGTGATCGATGAAAGTTATCGTCATAATGTACCAGCAGGTTCTGAAAGCCATTTTAAAATCATCGTGATCAGCAATGCGTTTGTTGAGCAGAGAATGCTCAATCGCCATCGCTCAGTATATAGTGTCTTGGCTAAGGAGATGGAAGAAGGAGTACATGCTTTAGCGCTTCATACTTATACAGAAAAAGAGTGGGCTGAATTAGAAGATACCGTTTTGGCCTCACCTGCATGTCGGGGAGGAAGTACAACGACATCAACTTTATGAAGTTGTACGGTATAATAATACTGTACAACTTCATAATCCTTAATTTTTTATTAATCTGGTTTTCAAGTTAGACTACAGCCTTCGGGCTGTATTTTTGTTTATATTCATACTGAATGGCCAATATCATGATGTAGCCATTGGGCAATGCATATCACATTAAGTCAACGAATAGTGCATGCTTTTGTCTGCAATTCTCGACTCATACTGTCTGCATCGCTATAATGCTGCGTCTAAATTTTTACAATAGTTTCGTTCGGGGCGCTTCTGATCACAGGGATTCTCGGTTTTTAAATGCGACCGCCCCGGTTCTTGAAGAGTGATGTAATTTGCCTGTTTTAGACGTTGCACCATTCTGAAGTTGACCGAGCACTATGATTTTTTTGAGGTAACAAGATGCAAGTTTCTGTTGAAACAACTCAAGGCCTTGGGCGTCGTGTATCAATCACCGTTCCTGCTGCCGACATTGAAAAAGCAGTTAACAGTGAATTGGTTAATGTAGCGAAGAAAGTTCGTATTGACGGTTTCCGTAAAGGTAAAGTGCCTATGAATATCGTCAAACAGCGTTATGGCGCTTCCGTTCTGCAGGATGTTCTCGGTGATCTGATGCAGCGCAACTTCGTCAATGCAATCATTGAGAATAAAATTAATCCAGCTGGCGCACCAAGCTATAAACCAGAACAGTTTAAAAACGGTGAAGACTTCATTTATGCGGTTGAATTCGAAGTTTATCCAGAAATCGAACTGAAAGGTCTGGAAGACATTGAAGTTGAAAAACCAGTTGTTGAAGTAAAAGATGCAGACGTTGACACAATGCTGGAAACTTTGCGCAAACAGCAGGCTGACTGGAAAGAAACTGAAGCAGCAGCAGTTGCAGAAGATCGTGTAACTGTTGATTTCAATGGCTCTGTTGATGGCGAAGAGTTCGAAGGCGGTAAAGCAACTGATTTCGTTCTGGCAATGGGACAGGGTCGAATGATCCCTGGTTTTGAAGAGGGTATCGTTGGTCACAAAGCGGGCGAAGAATTTACAATCGATGTCACTTTCCCAGAAGACTACCATGCAGAAAACCTGAAAGGTAAAGCAGCGAAGTTTGCTATTAACCTGAAGAAAGTTGAACAGCGTGAACTGCCAGAACTGACTGAAGAATTTATCAAGCGTTTTGGTATTGCTGATGGTACTGTTGATGGCCTGCGTGCAGAAGTTCGCAAAAATATGGAACGCGAACTGAAAAATGCAGTGCGTAACCGCATTAAAACTCAGGTTTTGGATGGTCTGGTTAAGGCTAACGAAATTGAAGTTCCGGCAGCGGTTGTTGACGGTGAAATCGATGTACTGCGTCGTCAAGCGGCTCAGCGTTTCGGTGGTTCTGAAAAACAAGCTTTGGAATTGCCTCGTGAGTTGTTTGAAGAGCAGGCAAAACGCCGTGTTGTTGTTGGCTTACTGTTAGGCGAAGTTATCAGCAGCAATGAGCTGAAAGTTGATGATGAGCGTGTTAATGCACTGATCGAAGAAATGGCTTCTGCTTATGAAGATCCGAAAGAAGTCGTTGAATACTACAGCAAAAATCAAGAAATGATGAACAATATCCGCAACATTGCTCTGGAAGAGCAAGCTGTTGAATTGGTTCTGAGCAAAGCAAAAGTTTCTGAAAAAGAAACTGGCTTCAACGATCTGATGAATCAGAACCAACTGGCATAAGTTTCATTTATTGATTACCTGAGATGGTGAATTTTTCTCTCAGTGATGTAAACCCGCAAGCCTGGCCTGCGGGTTTTTTATTGTTCTTGAAAAAAACAGATTTAACCTCATATCCTTTCTTACTATTATGTAGAGGCTTACTACTTTTTATAGAGGGAGAGTCCTCTGTTAGTTAACTTTGGATCATGGTCATCATCGCTTATCTCACGTAGAATCAGTTATGAATGGCACCAGCGTGAGTTCTATTAGGAGACGGAAATGTCATACAGTGGCAAGCAAGATCAATATGCACCTAACATGTCTTTGGTGCCGATGGTGGTTGAACAAACAGCACGTGGAGAACGTGCGTTCGATATTTATTCCCGCTTATTAAAGGATCGAATTATTTTTCTGACTGGCCCAGTTGAAGATCATATGGCGAATTTAATTGTCGCTCAAATGCTATTCCTGGAAGCAGAAAACCCAGAAAAAGATATTCACTTATATATCAACTCGCCGGGTGGGGTTATCACAGCGGGTATGTCTATTTATGACACGATGCAATTTATTAAACCAAATGTGAGTACTATTTGTATGGGGCAAGCCTGCTCAATGGGGGCCTTCTTGCTAACGGCTGGCGCAGAAGGAAAGCGTTTTTGTTTGCCAAATTCCAGAGTTATGATCCACCAACCATTGGGCGGATTCCAGGGACAGGCGACAGATATTGAAATCCATGCGCAGGAAATACTTAAAGTTAAAGCTCGTATGAATGAATTGATGGCAAAACATACGGGACAGCCACTTGAGAAGATCGTCGAAGACACAGAACGTGACCGTTTCTTGTCAGCCGCGGAAGCCGTAGAGTACGGGTTGGTTGATAGTGTATTTACCCATCGAAACTAATTTATTGATAATTAATTTATTACTCCAACACTATAATTTTAAGGTGACTTTTTGTGCTAACACCTAATTCGGCGGAGTAATGACAGCGTTTTTTCTGTTATGCCAGAGAGACTGGGATAACAGCTCATAAAGTGAGGTTGACTGATGACAGATAAGCGCAAAGACGGTTCAGGAAAGCTGCTGTATTGCTCTTTCTGCGGGAAAAGCCAACATGAAGTTCGGAAATTAATAGCTGGCCCGTCAGTGTATATCTGCGATGAATGTGTCGATTTATGTAATGATATCATTCGCGAAGAAATTAAAGAGCTAGTACCACATCGTGAGCGTAGTACATTACCTACTCCTCATGAAATTCGTCAACATTTGGATGATTATGTCATCGGTCAGGAAATGGCGAAAAAAGTGCTGGCAGTGGCTGTTTATAACCATTACAAGCGACTACGTAATGGAGACACTAATAGTGGTGTGGAGTTAGGTAAAAGTAATATTCTGCTAATTGGGCCAACAGGCAGTGGTAAGACTTTGTTAGCAGAAACTCTTGCTCGTTACTTAGATGTCCCTTTTACTATGGCCGATGCAACGACTTTGACTGAAGCGGGCTATGTTGGGGAAGACGTAGAAAATATTATCCAAAAACTTTTACAAAAATGTGACTACGATGTACAGAAAGCACAGCGTGGTATCGTTTATATTGATGAAATAGATAAAATTTCTCGTAAGTCTGATAACCCTTCAATAACTCGTGACGTATCGGGTGAAGGTGTTCAACAAGCACTTTTGAAACTGATCGAAGGTACAGTGGCAGCGGTTCCCCCTCAAGGTGGTCGTAAACATCCACAGCAGGAGTTCCTTCAGGTTGATACCTCTAAAATTCTGTTTATCTGTGGTGGAGCGTTTGCCGGTTTAGGCAACGTTGTCAGCCAGCGTTTGAATGTCAGTTCTGGAATTGGTTTTAGTGCTACAGTTAAAGGCGAATCAGAGAAAGCGACAGAAGGTGAATTGCTTGCTCAGGTTGAACCGGAAGATTTGATCAAATTTGGACTTATTCCTGAATTCATTGGCCGTCTGCCTGTTGTGGCAACGTTGGGTGAACTCAATGAAGAAGCGTTGCTCCAAATCTTGCAAGAGCCAAAAAACGCTTTAACAAAACAGTATCAGGCTTTGTTCAATCTGGAAGGTGTTGAGCTGGAGTTCAGAAAAGAAGCGCTGACAGCGATTGCGAAAAAAGCAATGGCGCGTAAAACAGGTGCACGTGGACTTCGCTCAATTGTGGAAGGTGTTTTGTTGGATACAATGTACGATCTGCCATCAATGGAACATGTAGAAAAAGTTGTCGTTGATGAGACAGTTGTTGAAGATAAATCTGCACCATTATTGATATATAGCAAGCCGGATGCTCAAGTTTCTGGTGAGTGACGAAAATGGGGTAGAAAGTACCGGCTATCAATACGCATTGAAAAAATAAAATGAGGGATTCTCCCTCATTTTGCTTTTTGCAGACATAGGCTATTGAATGTCAGGTTCCTGTCCCCATATATTTTATATTCTTTGAAGTGAAACTCGTGAAAACCGTGTTTCACGAGATTCCTAAAACTGGCGAAAGCTAAACGAAGAGAGAGCTCTATGAACCCTGAGCGTTCCGAACGCATAGAAATCCCTGTATTGCCTTTGCGCGATGTAGTGGTTTACCCACATATGGTGATCCCTCTGTTTGTTGGGCGAGAAAAGTCGATTCATTGTCTGGAAGCAGCAATGGATCATGACAAACAGGTCATGTTGGTAGCGCAGAAAGAAGCATCCACTGATGAACCGGGAGTCAATGATCTGTTCTCCGTAGGTACAGTAGCTTCTGTTTTACAGATGTTGAAATTACCAGACGGTACAGTGAAAGTTCTGGTTGAAGGCTTGCAGCGTGCTCGTATTACAACATTAACAGATAATGGAGAGTACTTTTATGCGCAGGTTGAATATCTGGATTCCCCGCTTGTTGATGAGCGTGAGCAAGAAGTTCTGGTAAGAACCGCCATTAATCAGTTTGAAGGCTATATCAAACTGAATAAAAAAATCCCGCCGGAAGTACTGACATCATTGCACAGCATTGAAGATGCAGCAAAATTGGCAGATACCATTGCTGCCCATATGCCATTGAAAATCAATGACAAGCAGACTGTTTTAGAGATGTCTGATGTTGTTGAACGCATTGAATATCTGATTGCAATGATGGAATCAGAAATCGATCTATTACAGGTAGAAAAGCGTATTCGTAATCGCGTCAAAAAACAGATGGAAAAAAGTCAGCGCGAATACTACCTGAATGAGCAAATGAAAGCGATTCAGAAAGAATTGGGTGAGATGGATGATGCACCTGATGAATATGAAACTCTGAAACGTAAGATCGAAGACGCCAAAATGCCAAAAGAGGCGCGGGAAAAGGCGGAAGCTGAGCTGCAAAAATTAAAAATGATGTCCCCAATGTCAGCAGAAGCAACAGTTGTTCGCAGCTACATTGATTGGATAGTGCAGGTTCCCTGGAACGCACGCAGCAAAGTGAAAAAAGACTTGGTAAAGGCGCAGGAAGTCCTTGATATAGACCATTATGGTTTAGAGCGAGTGAAAGAACGTATCCTTGAATATCTGGCAGTGCAAAGCCGGGTCAGTAAAATCAAAGGTCCAATTCTTTGTCTGGTTGGGCCGCCGGGTGTGGGTAAAACCTCACTGGGCCGCTCCATTGCTCGAGCAACAGGGCGTAAGTATATTCGTATGGCTTTGGGCGGTGTACGTGATGAAGCTGAAATACGTGGGCATCGTCGTACCTATATTGGTTCAATGCCGGGTAAATTAATTCAAAAAATGTCCAAAGTAGGCGTTAAAAACCCACTGTTCTTATTGGATGAAATTGACAAAATGTCATCTGACATGCGTGGTGATCCTGCTGCTGCTTTGCTGGAGGTACTTGATCCTGAACAAAACGTGACATTTAACGATCACTACCTTGAAGTGGACTATGATTTATCCGATGTAATGTTTGTGGCGACATCCAACTCTATGAACATTTCGGCACCTTTGTTAGATCGTATGGAAGTGATCCGTTTATCTGGTTATACCGAAGACGAGAAGTTAAATATTGCCAAGCGTCACTTGTTGCCGAAACAGATCGAACGCAATGCTTTGAAAAAAGGTGAATTGACCATTGATGATGGGGCGATTATTAGCATAATCCGTTATTACACCCGTGAAGCTGGCGTGCGTAGTTTGGAACGTGAAATTTCCAAGCTGTGTCGTAAGGCGGTCAAGGCTCTGTTGATGGATAAGCAGCTTAAGTATATCGAAATCAATGCAGATAATCTGAAAGATTATCTGGGCGTTCAGAAAGTGGATTATGGTCGTGCAGATACTGAAAACCGTGTTGGTCAAGTTACAGGGCTTGCATGGACAGAAGTCGGTGGTGATTTGCTGACAATTGAAACAGCCAGTGTACCGGGTAAAGGGAAATTAACTTATACCGGTTCGTTGGGTGAAGTGATGCAAGAATCCATTCAGGCCGCACTGACTGTCGTTCGGGCTCGTGCAGATAAGTTGGGTATCAGTTCTGATTTCCACGAAAAGCGTGATATTCACGTTCATGTCCCGGAGGGTGCAACACCGAAAGATGGCCCAAGTGCAGGTATTGCAATGTGTACAGCACTGGTTTCTTGTTTGACAGGTAATCCGGTTCGTGCTGCTGTAGCGATGACAGGTGAAATTACTCTGCGTGGTCTTCTCTTGCCTATCGGTGGTTTGAAAGAAAAACTGCTGGCAGCCCATCGTGGAGGAACTAAAACGGTCATTATTCCTTACGAAAATAAACGAGATCTGGAAGAGATCCCTCAAAACATAATTCAGGATTTGGAAATTCATCCGGTTAAGCGTATAGAAGACGTTTTAACTATTGCTTTACAAGATCCTGCGTTTGGTGCTGAGGTTGTCTCACTAAAGTAGTACAAAAATAGTGAGCTAACTCAAGACTCTTTATAAAAATTAGGTTGGTAAGTTAATTCAGGCTTGCCAGCCTTTTTTTGTCTCATTAAGTTAGTTTAATCTAAAGATCTGATTAAATATTTTGCTGTTCTATAATTTCTTGCTAATACTGGAATTGGTTGATATGACGGCAAGACTGTTGTGTTATCCGTTCTAAATAGGTGTTTGTTACAATAGTATACCTAATAGATTTCAAGTTGCATTGTGGTGGCAAAAGAACGAATCCTCAGTAGCATAGATAACTATGTGACCGGGAGTCGTTGTAAAGGGTAACGCGGCCAATGAAAGAGGTAACTTGAAAGATTCAAGGTATAAAACTAAATGGGGATGATAAGAGTGAATAAGTCACAACTGATCGACAAAATTGCTGCTGATGTAAATGTTTCTAAGGCAGCTGCCGGGCGTGTAGTAGATGCATTCATTTCTTCAGTATCTGGTGCATTGAAAGACGGTGATGATGTCGTTTTGGTAGGGTTTGGCACATTTACTGTACGTGATCGTGCTGCTCGTACAGGACGCAACCCTCAGACCGGCAAGGAAATCAAAATAGCAGCAGCAAAAGTACCCGCTTTCCGTGCAGGAAAAGGGCTGAAAGATGCTGTCAACGGGTAATGAACATAAATAACCTGTCACATTTACTGTGACAGTTATAAACTGACTGGATTAAATTGATAGGTTAGAATATAAGCGTATCACTTGATTGATGCGCTTTTTTTTTCTTAGCGTTCGAATTAGCGTAAGATGATAGTTTCTTTTTCACTAAGCGGAGTTTTACGTCTTTATGATGGACAACCTACGCACGGCGGCAAACGGCCCAGTGCTTAAAATCGTGTTGGCTCTAATTATCCTGACCTTTTTGGTGACAGGGGTAACAGGCTACCTGTCAAGTGAAGGCGGTAATTATGCTGCCAAAGTGAATGGTCAAACCATTAGTCGTGCTCAATTAGAGCGGGTATTTCAACAAGAAAAAATTTCATTACAGGAAAGACTGGGAGATCAATTCTCAACTCTGCTAAGTAATGAACAGCAAGTGAGAGTGCTGAAACGCCAGTCATTGGATAGTATTATTAATGCGGTTTTACTTGAACAATATGCAAGTAAGCTAGGTCTATCAGCAAGCGATGGGCAAGTAAAAGCAGAGATCCGCAAACAGCCTTATTTCCAGACCGAGGATGGCAAATTTGATAACAATAAATATCTGGAAACGTTGACCAGAGTTGGACTGAATCCAGATGCTTATGCGGAACAAGTTCGGCAGGAATTGATTACCCGTCAACTTCGTGCAACGTTACTGGGTTCAGAAATTGCTTTGCCGACAGAAATTAAACAGATGGCAGCGTTATCTTTGCAAGAAAGAACGGTTCGTTTGGCAACTCTTGAACTGAAATCAGTTGAAGCAAAACAGACAGTAACTGAGCAAGAGCTGAAAAATTACTATGATATGAATGGTAATCGCTTCACAGTGCCTGAGAAAGTTAAAATCAGCTATATCAAGATGGATGCTGCGGATGAGCTGAAAAATGTTACCGTAACTGATGCTGATATTGAAAAGTATTATAAAAATAACCTGTCAAAATATACACAACCAGAAAGGAAGAAATATAGTCTTATTCAACTTGCGTCTGAAGCCGATGCAAAATCGATTCTTGATGAATTGAAAAAAGGCGCCGATTTCAGCAAATTGGCAGCAGAAAAATCGACAGATAAATATTCTGCTCAGCAAGGAGGTGATCTTGGCTGGATGGAAGACAGCTCTTCACCTGATGAGATCAAATCCGCTCATTTAACGGAAAAAGGGCAATTCTCTGATGCCATCAAATTATCTAATGGGTATGCAATCTTCCGTTTGGACGACATTAAACCTCAGGTAGTTAAGTCATTAGCGGATGAACGCACAACAATAGAAAAAACAGTAAAACAAGAAAAAGCAATTGATGCGTTTTATGCATTGCAGAGAAAAGTCAGTGAAGCTGCTGCCAATGATAATGAATCCTTAGCTGCGGCAGAACAGGCCGTTGGTTATAAAGCTGTTACTACTGATTGGTTTGACCGAGATCATATCCCGGCTGATATTAATTTTAGTCAGGTCGTTCAGGCTGTTTTCTTTAGTAATTTGATGGATGATAAAGGCGCTTCAGGAACTAACTCTGATGTAATCTCTGTTGATGGTGACAGGGCCTTTATTATTCGGGTGGATGATGTTAAACCTGAATCCATTCTGCCATTTGAAGAGGCTAAAACTCAGGTTACTGAATGGGTAAAACGTCAAAAGGCTGAAAAACAGTTACAGGCTGATGGTGAAAATCTTCTTACAGCATTAAAAGAAGGTAAAGGAGAACCAGCTCTAAAAGTGGCAGGGCTCCAGTTTGGTGAACCAACACTAATGACACGTATGCCACAAGCCAACCCGATTACTGATGTGGTATTTACCTTGCCTCATCCCAAAGATGGTAAGCCAGTATATGGATTAGCTCATGATGAGCTTGGCAATGCTGTTTTGGTTCAATTGGATAAAGTTGCATCTGGTTCTGTTTCAGAAGAACAGATTAAACAATATATGATGGTTGAGCAGTATCAGATGGGTAATGCTATGCTGGAATCTTTAGTCGCTAACTTACGTGATAATGCTGAAATTAAAATAGGGCAAATTGAGTAAATTGCGAAGTTACTCGCAACTGATTTTGCAAAACAGTAATTGAAAAAGGCCACTTTCGTGGCCTTTCGCATATTTGAATCTTTCCTGTTGTTCTGAATTTTTGTTATGGCACTCTTTCCTCCATCAACAAAACATGGAGACATTTTTATGAAGTATTTAAGGATATTATTTAATTCATTTATTCTTACTTTTGGTATTAGCATGCCGTTATCTCATGCTATTGCAGCAGGAGAGTCTGTTAATAAAGTGGTACTGACACCATCATCTGATCTGCATAAGACCACTACTGAGAAAAGCGAATCAAGGGATAAGGAAGAAAAAGCGCTCTCAGGAAAAGGAAGCATTAATATCAATACAGCGAATGCTGAAGAATTAGCAAAAGAACTTAATGGTGTTGGTGCCAAAAAAGCACAGGCAATTATTGAATATCGTGAAAAATATGGCCCATTCACAGCAATTGAGCAATTACAGGAAGTACAAGGCATTGGTCCTGCTTTTATAGAGAAAAACCGGGATAAATTAACCTACTGATTAAAAGCCCTCTTGATGAGTGTGCTGATGATTTTATCAAGAGGGCTGTGATACTGATCAAGAATAATTAATTAAACGCTATTGTAATTAAAATGTTTTGTTATTGTTAATAATCTTACTGGTCAGATGAGTTGAGGGGAAAATAGCAATGAGCACAATTATAAAAGTCAGAGGTTATCATATTGATGTTTTTCAGCATGTAAACAATGGACGTTATTTGGAGTTTATGGAGGCGGCTCGCTGGGATTTACTCGCTGAAAGTGACATGTTACGATGGCTAAATAATAATAAAATTGCTTTTATTGTAGCCAATATCAATATTAACTATCGTCATCCTGCTGTATTAGGAGATGAATTGGAAGTGAAATCGTCCTTGCAGGAATTGCGTAACAAAAGCGGCTCTTTTTTCCAGAAAATTATACGCAAAGGCGATAACCGAATTATCGCCGATTCTATGACTACATTTGTTTGTGTTGATTTAAAAACTCAACAAACGTTGGTGTTGGACGGTGAATTAAGAGAAAGGTTTGATGAGTTTAAGAATGAAGCCGTGAAGTGAGGAGTGAGAGGTATTTTTCCCCCTCACTGATACCTGAATTATCTAGTTAAGCTGCGTTTTGGATTTCATTTCTGCCATTGTGGGCTTGGCATTGTTTAAATAAAGATTTAGCCCATTAGCTCGAAGATGGCAGGCAGCGCACTCACCACAACCATCACCCTGTATTCCGTTATAACAAGTGAGAGTTTGAGTGCGAACAAAATCCAGTTTCTGGTAATAATCAGCTAATGCCCAGGTTTCCGCTTTGTTCAGCCACATTAATGGAGTTTCAAAGCGGATATCTCTGGCGATACCGAGACAAACAGCATTATTCAGGGATTTGACAAACTCATCGCGACAATCGGGATAGCCGGAAAAATCAGTTTCACAAACACCGGTGATAACGGTTTCAGCCTCAATCTGATATGCGTAAATCGCTGCCAGAGTTAAAAACAAAATATTACGACCGGGAACAAAAGTATTCGGTAGGCCACTTTTTTCGCTTTCACTGAAATCTGGTACGGGAATGTTATCTCTTGTCAGGCTGCTGATAGCAAGCTCATTTAATAAAGTAACATCAAGTACTTTATGGGCAGCCGCTCCCAGCTCTTTACTGATACGGCTGGCAACATCAATTTCAGCTCGGTGGCGTTGACCATAGTCAAAAGTAATACAGTGAACTTCATCATATTGGTGAAGTGCTTGAATTAAACAAGTGGTGGAATCTTGTCCACCACTGAATACAACAACAGCTCGTTTCATGATACCTACCTCTTTAAATTGAAGGAGATATGTTACTCATAACTATTGAGTTTGGGTAGTTGCGTGAGATATAGCGTGATGTCACCGATATTATTTTTGACCCATTCTGGGTTGTAATAAGTATCAAGGTAACGCTCCCCGCTATCACATAACAATGTCACGATTGAACCCTGCTGGTTGTTGTCATGCATTTGTTTGGCTAGTTGCAAAGCTCCCCAGACATTGGTTCCTGTTGATGCTCCCGTTTTTTTTCCAATGAGCTTTTCGAGCCAGTAGATGGTGGCAATCGAAGCACAATCAGGAACTTGGAACATATCATTGATAACATGAGGTATAAAAGATGGTTCGGCACGCGGACGCCCGATACCTTCGATTTTACTGCTTGTATTTTTGCGTATTTGTCTGCAATTTTGGTGATAGCAGTCGTAGAAAACGGAGTTCTCAGGATCAACAACAATGAGTTTAGTGTTATATCCTTGATAACGCATATAACGGCCAAGTGTTGCGGACGTTCCGCCAGTCCCTGCACTCATGACAATATAAGTTGGCTCAGGGAAGGGTTCTAATTCCATTTGACGGAAAATGCTTTCTGCAATGTTATTGTTGCCCCGCCAGTCAGTGGCTCGTTCAGCATAAGTGAATTGATCCA
>NZ_CAWMEB010000267.1:0-1112 GCF_963866145.1 Xenorhabdus sp. NBAII XenSa04 | reverse complement strand
ATGATGCCGGAAGGCACCGTAGTTTCTTTGACCATTGTGGCGCAGGCACAGGATACGCTGGAAGAGAGCTTTACCCGGCTGGCAAAAAATGCGGTGGGGGAAAATACCGAATCGGCGCGTGTCCGGCAGGATGTGCAGACAGTGAAGGAACTGCTGGGACGGCGGCATAAACTGTACCGCAGTGCGCTGACCTTTCTGGTACGGGGCAACGATGTCACTGACCTGAACCATCGGGTGCATCAGTTATCGTCAACCCTGCTGACGACCGGATTACAACCGGTGCGACCAGAGTTCAGTGTGTCCCCGCTGAACGCCTATTTACGCGCCCTGCCCATGTGTTTTAACCCGCAGAAGGATAAGAAACACTGGTTTACTCGCCTGACCTGGGTACAACATCTGGCGGGACTATTGCCAGTCACCGGCCGTTCAACCGGCACCGGGCACCCGGGGTTCAGCTTCTTTAATCGCGGTGGGGCTCCACTGACGTTTGATCCGATGAACAAGCAGGATCGCACCCAGAATGCGCATTTGCTATTGTTTGGCCCGACCGGGGCAGGAAAATCGGCCACCCTGTGTGCTTCCCTGGTTCAATTGATGGCTATCCACCGGCCACGCCTGTTTATTGTGGAAGCGGGGAACAGTTTTGGTTTACTCGCCGATTACTACGCCAGTCTGGGGCTGACGGTCAATAAAATCGGTATCAAACCGGGTTGTGGCGTGAGTCTGGCACTGTTTGCTGACGCGCATCAGCTGCTGCAACTGAGCCCCCAACACTTGCGTATTCATGAAGCTGATATTCCGGATACGCATGAATCGCAGGATGAAGGTGATGAGCAGCGCGATATTCTGGGCGAGATGGAAATTGCTGCCCGGCTGATGATCACCGGTGGTGAGAAAAAAGAAGAAGAGCGCCTGACCCGCTCGGATCGGGGGTTAATTCGTGAGGCCATTATGATGGCAGCCCACACCAGCCATGCTGAGCAACGTCAGATGGTGGCCTCAGACTTACAAAGTGCGCTTTATGCCATCGCCCGCAATCACCAGCAGGATGAGCATGGCCAGCCGTTAATCACGGCACATCGCCGGGCACGGGCGGATGAAATGGCCGGTGC
>NZ_CAWMEB010000266.1:0-2710 GCF_963866145.1 Xenorhabdus sp. NBAII XenSa04 | reverse complement strand
GCAGATGTTGGTGCATTTTCCAGAGGAGCTACCACATTTGTTCAAGGAGAAAATGGCGTATCGTGGGATGCAGCATCCGGTTCTTATATTGCTCAGAGAAATGGAGACACCCAGCTTGTCATACATTTTAATGTGGATGCTGGTAGTACCCCTGCTTTACAATTAAAGGCTATGTATCGGAACAATGGTATTGCTTATCGTTCAGCCAGAGATAGATATGGATTTGAAGAGCCGTGGACAGAGTTTTATACCACTAAAAATAAACCTTCTGCAGCAGATGTCGGAGCATATTCTAAAGAAGAAACAGATGTACAGATAAACAAAGTTGATAGCCAATTTAATCAATTTAATCAATTTAAAACGAATATACAGGGTTATATTCCTCTTCCTTTAAACCTTTTTAGTAACTCAATGATGCGGTCAGTTGAACCGGAAGGACATCCAACTAACTATACAGCAATAGGGTGTACTATACAGGCTGTGCATCCCTGGACTAAAGGGTTTGAAGGTCCTTACACAGAAGTAGCTCCTCCTAATGTGGCTCCAGATCCAGACTCGGCAAATGAAAATAATCCGTATTGGTATGGTAAGTATTATTTAGGTGCTCGTATGGGGCGTGGTGGTTTGGGCAGTGGATGGGGTGGGATAGACTCAGGTAAGATTTTGAAAATAACATCGACTACTGAATCTTCTGGACATAAATTTTTTAGAATTCCGGTCGAGACTTATGGAGTTTTTGAACAATTAGGTCTTCGTTTTTGGGTGAAAATAGTTAAAGGGAAATTAGGTATGGGAGTAGATAGCGGATACAACGAGGGCGAATATAGACCATTAGGAGGTTATGTTATTGAAAAGGCAGAAGCAGATTCTGCTCAAGATGGTTGGTTGTTTGTAGACAAATTAATCGATATATCTCGAGTAACTACCGTGCAAGGCAATGTTCTAAACTTCGGTTTACCTTATGATGAAGACTGTGAGATTTATTTGGCTCTTCCTTATTTATATGTGCCAATGGCTAATAAGTCTATGATAGTAGCTGCTGGTGAAACGAGTATATCTCCGGTATTTACCCCAGGGAAAAAATCATGAAAGTAATAAATAAAATTGATAATAAAATTATTGGTATCTTTAATCCCAATACTGCTGAAGAAGACATTAAATTACTAGGTTATAATGTAGATGATTGTGAATTTATCAAATCTCAATCAGAATTAGACCGAGATAATCTTCTATACTTAAAATCGACGGATTGGCTTGTAACCAGACATCGTGATCAATTGAGCTTAGATATTGAATCTTCGATTACTAATGAAGAATATCAGTCTCTTTTGATAAAGCGTCAGGCGGCTAGAGCATCTATTGTCGACCAAGATGCATTAAATAAATACTATTTGGTTTTTGGTGAAAAAAATAATAAATACTAATTTTATTGCCATTCTTAAACCACCTCCCATGGTAATACCGCTCGTGTTTAAGCGAGCGGTATTACTCCATAGAAGGCGGTTTTTTACTCGATACCAATATTTTTTATATGTAATTATTGGTGCAGATGAGAATAAAACCAACCTTAACTAGGTTAATTAATAAGATGAGTTTTAATATTAATTAATACAAGTTAGGATATTCGATACCACCCCATTAACATAATATATGAGTTAGTAATATTTATAGCTGAGCTACTACCAGTATTTCCCGTTGTGCCTGAAATTGAGTGTGTATGCGCTCCTATATGTACGGTATGCGTATGAGCACCTTCAGTACTGGTTTTATGCTTATAATTATCCCAATCAGTACTACGAGAACCTACATTATTTTCCGTATTATCATAATTTCCATATCTAGCACCAGAAGCTTCACCCCACCCACTGTCATGGAAGTGATTTCCATTAGAATTAGTAGTCTTAGTACCATAATCAAAATTGCTAGTAGTAGCATTAATTGAATGATTATGAGATGGTATTTGTGCACCCGTGAGTGTTATTGAATCATTTCCACCGACAGAAAATACGTTTGAACCATTTTGGTTAGCTAAACGAATTGTTTTATTTTCGCCTATATATTTCCATTGTGTTTTAGGAAAAAGGTTATTCGGGTTTTTGTTTTGAGCAAACCATAAAACTATGCCTACTGGATACAGCATATCTGCCATATTATCTTCTGTTAAGATTTTCTTCTGTCCTTGAAACTTACCATTTTCATCAAAAGAATAAGTAGATAATCCAAATTTATCTGTACTACCACCATAATTAAGAGAAATTCCTCTTGCATGTTGAGAGCCTTCTGCATTTGGATGGGCTACATGAATAGCAAAATCACCAAGATTCTCCATATTATTAGTTCTTAAAAAACCTGAACGACCTAAATTACGTGAACTAGGATCATCAAGATAATTTGCCGTCTTAGATAAAATATACCCTGATGTTGTAGTGCCTTTATTTAATGGAATAAAACGATTCTCAGATTCTGGTTTTGTGTAACACTCCCCACGAACAGTATAGGATTGATGTGCATGGTTGCCATTAGAATTCAAAAATTGAGTGTGTAACATAGCAGAAGAGTCAATCCATATCTGTCCTACATCGCTACCTTTAGATCCTATACTAATGCCTTTTACCCATTCTCCTTCTCTACCACATGAAAATGCCCCTATATACGACTGATCAGGGATATTAGTCATCTGATTCGTTTGAGAAAATGCACCAACATCTGC
>NZ_CAWMEB010000265.1:0-428 GCF_963866145.1 Xenorhabdus sp. NBAII XenSa04 | reverse complement strand
GATAAATATATGGGAAGCCAAATTGTCAGAACGGCTTTACGCATGCTGATATTAACGGGTGTTCGTCCGGGAGAACTTCGCAAAGCTGAATGGTCAGAAATTGATTTAGATAAGGCTGTTTGGACAATTCCAGCCGAAAAAATGAAAATGCGGCGTACTCATGTAGTGCCGTTATCAGAGCAAGTTATCGATTTATTGAAACAGATTCAGCCTATCAGCGGCAGTTATCAGTATGTTTTCCCAAGCCGGACAGATTACAGAAAGCATATATCTGATATGGCAATCAATACCATGATCCGCCGCATGGGATATTCAGGGCGGGCGACAGGTCACGGATTCCGGCACACCATGAGTACCATTCTGCACGATCAAGACTTCGACACTGCATGGGTTGAAAAACAGCTAGCTCACGTCGATAAAAACAGCAT
>NZ_CAWMEB010000264.1:176-1223 GCF_963866145.1 Xenorhabdus sp. NBAII XenSa04 | reverse complement strand
GTCAACCTTTCCCCGGACACACAAATTGTCTGGCTGGATGCGGCTGAGCAACAGCAGCAGAAAATCTTTGCTTATCTTTCCGCTGATCCGCAACAAGCCGCGAGGCAGGCACAAGCGATGCTGCAATCTCCCCAATGGCATCAGCAGGAACAGCAACTGATTCAGTCTTATCGTGCCATTGTTGACGCCTGGCAATCAGGTGTGCGCAAGTACCCTGCTGTGGTATTTGATGACCGGGACGTCGTGTATGGCACGGCGAATGTGGCAAAAGCCCGCGCACTCAGGGAGCAATATCAACCATGAGTCTTCAACGTGTGACTTTTCCTGCACTCATCACCCTGATAGCGGCATTTACTCCGGTGACACAGGCCTCAATCAACACCGCCCAGATTGTCATCAGTAGTCTTTCACCGTCCTGTATTCAATGGCGGGTCAGTGGCATCTGTTACTGGCTGCTCTGTGGTTTGCATGGCTGTACGGTGAAAACCTCGGTTAAGGTAACCCATTATCTCCCCGAAGCGGTGGTGTCTACCTATCAAGCCCCCAGTGGCAATCCATGGATAGAAATGTCGCAGGTCAGTCGGCTCTCTGGCGGAGTAGAAAATACCGTGACCGGGGCGTTATCTCACCTGAATGCCGGTGGGGGTAACCACAATGTCCAGATTGCCGGGCAACGGCGTACCAGCCTGCGTTTCAACTATGCCGATGCTATCGGGCATCCGGCGACCAACCTGATAGGCGGGCAAATTCCCGGCTATTCGTGTCGTAGTGCAGCTACACCCCTGATACCTTATTTTCTCAGCACGCTGGATTCGGTAGCGTGGCGCTCTGGTTTGCCGGAATCGTTTTATCCGGAAGCCCTGATACCCGGTCAGCGGGAACTGGGCAGTCAGATGGCCGGCACTATGTGGGGCCATATTTATCCACGCTCAGGCTTTGTCAATCAGACCGATGATGACAAGGCATCTGCCGTGGTCGCACAGCGAGTCGCGGATATCATCACCCGTGTCGGGCAACCCCATGTTTATCAGACGCTGAAAGGCACGC
>NZ_CAWMEB010000264.1:0-161 GCF_963866145.1 Xenorhabdus sp. NBAII XenSa04 | reverse complement strand
CTGTAAGGCTGCCACAGGGCATACGCCTGATTGCCATCACTTGCCGCCGTGTGCTCCCCATCAGGAAACACCGCGCAGGACTGACTTAACGTCAGTGATAACCGCTGCCATTGATGATTTTGGGTGCCGGTATTTTCTGTCACCGATTCAGGTGGCCAGTA
>NZ_CAWMEB010000263.1:0-2597 GCF_963866145.1 Xenorhabdus sp. NBAII XenSa04 | reverse complement strand
AATGTTTAATTCTGGCAAACGCATTTTCCACCAAGTGACGATAACGGTATAAACATTCATCAATATTTTGGTCTGCTTTTCGGCTATTTTTGCGATAAGGGATCACCGGCGTGGCTTATCGTTGTTCAATAAATGTCCTGAAACGCTGGCTATCATAGCCTTTGTCAGCGATAACGGCTTCGGATGAGGGGGACTTAGAGACAAGACTTTCTGCGTGAACACTATCGTGAACCTGTCCCCCGAACAGTCCAAAATGAACGGGCAACCCTCCGCTGTCTACCGCTAAATGGATCTTAGTTGAACGCCCGCCACGACTTTTACCAATGGCCTCATCGTTATCTGAAGCTGCTCCGGCACTATGCTGGTGAGCCCGAACGATAGTGGCATCAATAAATAACCATTCCGTATCAGCATGACCAGATAACTATTTTAAAATAATAGTTAAAATGCCTTTCTTTGACCAGGTATTAAAACGTGAAAAGACGCTATTCCATTTGCCAAATTCGCTCGGTAAATCGCGCCAGGGGTTACCCGTTCTCATGTGGTAAAGAATGCCTTCCAAGGTCAACCTGTGTTCAGGTTTGTTATAAACCCAACCGGTATGTTGCATAAATTCAGATAGCTTATTAGTTCGCAGCATGATGGTGTATACCAAATCATCATGCTGTCTAATAATCCCTCGCAAAACGTCAACACGCCCTAATTTTGAGTATCCGGATTATAGGGTTGAAACAGGGATATAAACGCCCTGCCTCGATCTCCCGTACCAATGTTGATATGGCCGTGGTGCGTCGTGAAACGGTAAACGGTCGGAAACGTAAGGTAAGTCCTCCGCCTGAAGAACTGACTGATGTGAAATACCGCCTTGAACGAGCGGGCTTTTCTCCTCATAATGTCGGGTAAATAAAATAAAACATATGGTTGTTCAAAAGTCGGCCTATCACCCGCAAAAAAGATCGTCATCCCTTCAAGCACCTATTACACAACAGGGCAGGTGACATCTGTAGAAGATTTTGGAAAGGCATTTGTGTTTGGAATCTGAAGGAAACGTGTTTTTAAGTTCGGGCAAATTAATCCTCTCAACAATCCTAATCTACCCTAATTGAGGTTATGAAATGAAAGTGAGATACAAAGACATTAGTCATGATGTACCGCGAACAACACAAGAAAAACTTGATGACTGGCTCAATAATAAAGAGCAAATTCAAATTATCAACATTGAAACTTTAATGCGAATAGAGGAGAGAGGGTCTTCAAGTTATTTAAAACCAAATTATATACGAATATGGTATTACGAAAAATACCCAACAACCACCGACTAAAGTCGGTGGGTTAGTGATTAAAATTTCAAATCGTAAGTTTCTGCGAGAATGCTTCCTCCAGTCTTTATTGTGAACCTTCCAAAATGGAATGCGAGTCCGTCTGGCTGGTTGTGAACCCATTGCTATTTAATGTGAGCGAATTAATAGCTAATAGCATTACTGCTGTTCTGGGCTTCTGAAGCCCAGAACAGGAATTTATTGTTGCAGGGTAAAAAAATAACATCACCTTGCTCATCAAAATATTTAATATCGAAAGTAGGGTGACAGTTATAATGGTGCTTGCCATATTTTTGCTGATTAGCAAAAACGACGTCAATATTTGCACTACTATTCACTCCCGTAATAGTCCCAATATCACCACCAACTTCTACCATCATACCAATACGCGCAAAATCTATACCACGCAGGCGAATCATATCTTCAATAAATTGTTTTTTCTTTTTAGTCATAATTTTTTTCTCATCCTGTTTTATTTTATGACAACCTTTTGGGGGACTTTAGCTAACGGGAAAAACAGCATTAACGGTTCATTTTGTAATTCAATGAATCCTTGGTATGTATAAAATTCAGCGGCTTTTGTATCTTTTTCACCCACTGTCAATGCGTAAGAGCCTATCGTCAGCTCATTAGCTGCTCAGGATAGTGAGGCAATTTTTTCGCTATATTTTGTGGTAATTGATATTGGAACTAGCTCCACTTCCAGTGGAGTCTAACTAAGTAAAATAATTTTTATAAAACACAATAAAATCAGTGCGATCTATTATTTTTACGTCTCGTTTAGTCTGTTGCAATCAATATGCAGCGAGGGGCATAATCTGGGGCACTTACCATTTGATAATTACTATTATTCGATTACAGAGATGCTCTAATAATGAAACTCACCGCCCGACAAGTTGAAACTGCAAAACCCAAAGAAAAAACTTACAAGCTAGCCGATGGCGGTGGTCTCTATCTGGAGATTACGTCACGCGGATCTAAATATTGGCGCATGAAGTACCATCGCCCCACCGATAAAAAAGAAGACCGGATGGCGTTTGGTGTCTACCCGGCCGTGTCATTAGCCGAAGCTCGTGCTAAACGCGATGAAGCTAAAAAGCTGATGGCACAGGGCATTGACCCTAAAGCAGAGAAAAAAAGTACATCTTCTCCGGCCAAAGTGAACACCTTTGAACAAGTCGCCCGTGTTTGGCATGCTAGTAATAAGCGTTGGGATGAAAATTACCGTCAGACAATACTACATAGCCTTGAAAAATATATTTTCCCCTGCATTGGCAC
>NZ_CAWMEB010000262.1:0-3202 GCF_963866145.1 Xenorhabdus sp. NBAII XenSa04 | reverse complement strand
GAACTATGGAGGAATTGCTGCGTTCCTGAGAACGAGGCGAATATTAACGATGAACTCAGAGAGTGTCAACGCAAAAATTCTATTTTTCTATTGGTTGCTCATCATATGAGCGCATTGTGCTATGAATATGCTACTTTGCTGAAATTACATACTTTTGTTCAACCTTAGGAGGTTGAAAATAAGGTGATTGTTCTGAACACGCAATCATAAATACATCATAAAAACAAATTCCGTCTTTTCGCCTGATGATTCGTTTGATTTCATTCTTTATTTCGTTAGATACATTTGGATGAGCAAGTATTGTGTTGACAGCCTCCTGAGATACTTTTTCATCAACGAACCACTCACCGTTGTAGCAGACGCGTAAATCTAGTACATCAATGTCTTCAAAATGATAAACCGGTTTGATATCAAACAGCAGAACGGCAGCCATGGTGAAAAAAAGTATGGTAAATAGAATAAGTGACCAAACACCAAAATAGGGGGTATACCACATCAGTACAGCGAGGAAAGCATAAGCAACGATCATTGCCAAAAACAGGTATGGATGCTGGTGAATAAAAATGCTATTAAAGTGCACCTTACCATCTCGATGCTCTGCGAGATTGATCCGCTCAAGATCCTGAATCAATGTCTGTTTGATGATATCCATAATACTAGCCCAATTATTGTAGAAATCTGTTATCGAATTAAAAGTGTTAACCTTTTTAAGGTTACCATGCCCAGTGCATCCACCTGTATAGCAATTACTTTTTTTTATTTGCAAAACTGTTATTGTCTGGAAAGAACATGAGAATTTTTTCTTAAGATAAAAGTTGAATAAATCAAATAAAATCATAATTTCATCTATTTGTTCGGTTATTCTGTTCTAATATTGAGCGTATAAATTTTTTTTAGATCGATAATACATAAAAAGGTTGCTATTCCTGTGCGGTCGTGCGTTAATGCGTCTGGCCTGATAAACAGACCTACTTTATGTACGACATCTTGAGTTAATGCGTTATGTGTAAAAGTGCTATCCTAAGTAGCCTTTGTAGACCGTTTCCTTCTTAGTGCCTCCATAAGTAATAGCTGATACTGGCCAACACATGCCCGAGGTGGCGAGTTTTTTTTGATATATAGGAAAGTCACATGAAAATGACAGGTCAAGTGAAGTGGTTCAACGAGTCCAAAGGTTTTGGTTTCATTACTCCAACCGATGGTAGCAAAGACGTATTCGTTCACTTCTCTGCCATTCAAGGTAACGGTTTCAAAACTCTGGCTGAAGGCCAGAACGTAGAGTTCACCATTGAAGATGGTGCCAAAGGCCCAGCAGCAGCAAACGTAACTGCTATCTAATTTAGCCTTCATGCCTTATTAAGCTCGTCATGCTAAAATGCCTTGGCGGGCTTTTTGTTTATAGGATGATTTTTAATAAAAAAATAACATTTATATATTATAAACTACGGTAATTTTTTTATTGAACAGGTGATAAAGATAGCATTTTTTTTAGTTCATTTATTAATTAAGGTCTTTACTTATCAATTTTACCTGTTTATACTCCCGGCCAAATTCTATCGGAGTGCTGATAATTGAACAGTCAAAGTTTTAGGTTTAATAAAAAATAATCCGGTAAGCTGTTCATTTACATTCAATTACTGCTTACCTGAAATGGTGTGCAGTACTGCTTCAATTCCACGAGTTGTACTCTCCCGAAAAATCACGCAATGCTGTAGAGCTGCTATTTTAAATCTTTAAATCTTTAAATATAGTATCAACAGGTATGTCGGGGTATCTATAATGCAATTTTATACTCATTCCTTGTTCCCTCCGGGGACATATCAATAACCAGATCGAATTTCTGTATTCGATCCTGTTCCTATTGTACAAAATAAAGAGATTATTTCTTTAGGCCACCCGTTGAACCTTAGCTCAATTCAAAAACATGAATAGCGATTAGAGATAGTACCTGCAAAGCGTAAGATCATTTTAATTGCAGGCTTGAGATTATCTGAAACCTTGAAGCCAATAAGTACTCAGCTATAAAAAGCTTGAATTAAGCTGGATCCTATACCTAATAGATTTTGGGTTGCAGCGTAGAGGCTGTAAATGAGCTAAGCCAATGAATAAATAACCTGGCAGGGAAAAGGAATATATTTATCCATTTTAATATTATTGGGAGAGTGTCATGTTTTTAACATCTATTGCTATCCATTTACTATCCGCTATGTGTTTCGGGGCATTAATTGGTGCAGAACGTCAGTGGCGTCAACGCATGGCAGGATTGAGAACCAATGCTTTAGTTGCCACTGGTGCTGCGGTTTTTATTCTCTGTTCAATATCAACTTCGACTGATAGCCCCGGACGTATTGCTGCGCAGATTGTATCCGGTATTGGTTTTCTTGGTGCTGGCGTGATCATGAGAGAAGGAATGAATATTCGTGGTTTAAATACAGCGGCAACTTTATGGTGCTCGGCAGGTATTGGGGTTTTGTGTGGGTTAGGGCAATATTGGTCAGCGAGTATTGCAACTGCAATAATTCTATCCGCAAATATTTTGTTGAGAGAAGCGGCTCAGAGAATTAATGCCCAGCCTCAACAACTAGCCTTAGATTTAGAGCAGTGTTATAAAATCCAAATTATCTGTGATATTGGTGATGAAATATTAATCAGAACGCTGATCCTGCAAGCAATTAATGGATTAAACATTCGGCTACAATCATTAAGTAGTACTGATACCCTCCAACCAAATAGACTTGAGGTGTGTGCAGAAATATTGGCAACACCTGCGAAGCAAAAAGAGATCGAATCGATTGTTTGCCGAGTGAGTTTAGAAAAAAGCGTTAGCTCAGTTAACTGGAAAATTGCTGCTGAGTTACCCGCTTAGAATAATTTTATATAAGTAATTTAATTATTTTATAAGAAGCTTATGTGGACGATCCTCCTTCATTTCTTAGTATGAATAAGGTGTTGCCTATGAAATAACGTCATTATATTAATAATATAGAATGGTATTGATTATAAATACTTTCATTAATGATAATGAACATTATTCTCAGTTAGGCAACCCCAAAAACTTTATAAATTCTTCTCTATTAGCAAAGAAGAGGTAACTATTAAGATGGAAAATTGAGTATCGCGTGTATGATTGAGAGCGCCGTCACAAAAACTAATTAATCATTTCAGAAAAGAATTTATCATAGTTCAACACTTCAACACTTCA
>NZ_CAWMEB010000261.1:0-384 GCF_963866145.1 Xenorhabdus sp. NBAII XenSa04 | reverse complement strand
ACACAGATTGTCTGATGAAAACAAGAGACGGTGTCGGTATAGGCTTGTAGCTCAGGTGGTTAGAGCGCACCCCTGATAAGGGTGAGGTCGGTGGTTCAAGTCCACTCAGGCCTACCAATTCTTTTGGGAATTGGCCGCGCACAGATACCGGACGAGACATGGGGCTATAGCTCAGCTGGGAGAGCGCCTGCCTTGCACGCAGGAGGTCAGCGGTTCGATCCCGCTTAGCTCCACCATTTTCTGCTCTTGGGTATACACGGGATTTCAGAATGTATCGGATTGTCGGTATATTGTGAAATCTTTGCTCTTTAACAATCTGGAACAAGCTGAAAAATTGAAACATTCAGTGACACGGCTTTCTGAATGAAAGCGGTCATTGAAGAG
>NZ_CAWMEB010000260.1:0-207 GCF_963866145.1 Xenorhabdus sp. NBAII XenSa04 | reverse complement strand
AAAAGGTTACAAAAGCGAATGAGGGTCATGGAGAAAGGTGTAGAACTGGATGTTTACTTCAACAATTTAGCGTGCAATGAATGCCCAATCCGATCTCAATGCACAACATCAAAGAAAGGTCCCCGTCGCATAAGACGATGGATACATGAATCGATTATTGATGACATGCAAAAACGGTTGGACGAGAATCCGGAATTCCCGGTGATA
>NZ_CAWMEB010000259.1:0-343 GCF_963866145.1 Xenorhabdus sp. NBAII XenSa04 | reverse complement strand
ATCCGGAATTCCCGGTGATAAGGAAACAGAGTGTTGAGCATCCGTTTGGCACGATAAAAATGTGGATGGGAGCGACTCACTTTTTGACTAAACGCCTCAAAAATGTGAGCACTGAAATCAGCCTCTGTGTTCTTGCTTACAACCTGAAACGTATGATGACCCTACTGGGAACTGTCGATTTGATGGCGGCCATCAGTCTGAGCTAAGCTTAGTTTCACCAAAAATCTGCCCCAAACGCTCAAGGCACGCTGCTTTTAAATGACTTCATATTACAAGCCACCAATCTGCATCAGAACATTGTGAATGTGATGAGCGCTAATCGGGTTGCTTAAATGCAACCCAA
>NZ_CAWMEB010000258.1:0-3585 GCF_963866145.1 Xenorhabdus sp. NBAII XenSa04 | reverse complement strand
AATACATTTAAATGGCTGGATGATGGAATGCAAAACGGGTTTTTGTTTTGTATTCCATCGTCAGCAGACAAGCCGCACAGCGGCGCGTCAGTGATTGTTATACGTCTCTGAGATTTCTTTTTTTGCCAGTTTAACTTTATCCTGTGTCATTTGGGTGATATTATTACACTAATATATCCCATTAGTTAAATGGTTTTTAATATGAAAGAGTTAGAGTTAATCGCACAAAAACTGATTGCACAAAACGAAAAAGAACAATGCCGGAAAAAAGAAGAAGACAAAGCATTAATCAGTAAACTCGTTGAAATCTATGACCAAAAATATGTTGCTGAGGCACTTCGGGCTATCAGTCATAGCGACTGGACTCGTGAAACCCTTAATCGCTGGTTAAATGGTAAAATGGTGCAAAAGCAATTAACTGAACTGGAAGTACAGATGCTCAATAGTTTGTTGCCATCACCGCCTGAACACCATCCAAATTACACTTTTCGTTTTATTGACCTGTTTGCTGGTATTGGTGGGATCAGAAAAGGATTTGAAGACATTGGCGGGCAGTGTGTGTTCACCAGCGAATGGAACAAGGATGCCGTTCGTACTTACAAAGCAAACTGGTATTGCGATCCTGAAGAGCATGTCTTTAATTCTGATATCAGGGATATAACTCTGAGTCATGATATTTCTGTCAGTGATCAAGAAGCATACCAAAATATAGATCGTGAAATTCCCAATCATGATGTATTACTGGCCGGTTTCCCTTGTCAGCCTTTTTCTCTTGCAGGAGTATCAAAGAAAAATTCATTAGGCCGTGCTCATGGCTTTGAATGTGAAACGCAGGGAACATTGTTTTTTGATGTAGCCCGGATCATTGCTGCTAAAAAACCGGCCATTTTCTTGCTGGAAAATGTGAAAAACCTGAAAAGCCATGATAAAGGGAAAACTTTTCGGGTTATTGTGCAGGCTTTGGACGAACTGGGATATTCAGTTGCAGATGTTGAACATAACGGGAAAGATGATCCAAAGATTATTGATGGTCAAAATTTCCTGCCACAACACCGTGAACGTATTGTTTTGGTTGGATTTCGGCGTGATCTTAATATCCACCAGGGATTTACCCTCAGAAACATGAATCAACTTTTTCCTGCACAAAGACCGATACTTAAAGAATTACTGGACGGTAATGTTGATAAAAAATATATCCTTACTCCTGCGTTATGGAAATATTTATACAACTACGCGAAAAAACATCAGGCAAAAGGAAATGGTTTTGGTTTTGGTCTGGTTTTCCCTGATAACCCGAATAGCGTTGCCCGCACTTTGTCCGCCCGTTACCATAAAGATGGCTCTGAAATACTTATCGACCGGGGCTGGAACAGGGAGCTTGGAGAGAGGGATTTTGACAATGAAGAAAACCAGAAAAACAGACCAAGAAGGCTGACACCTCGCGAGTGTGCGCGTTTGATGGGATTTGAATCACCGGGTGGCACAACTTTCCGCATTCCCGTATCGGATACTCAGGCCTATCGGCAATTTGGCAACTCTGTGATTGTTCCTGCTTTTGCTGCTGTAGCTCAGTTATTGGCACCTTATATTGCCAAAGCAATTGCGTTAAAAAACAGCAAAAAAGTGGCATAAGGTTTGATTATGGCTGATGTTCACCCTTCTGCAATTCGTAGCAAAAATATGAAAGCGATACGAAATTGTAATACAGCCATTGAAATAAAGCTGGCAGCGATCCTTGAAGATGCTGGCTTTCAGTTTCGGACACAGGTAAAAGAATTACCGGGTAAGCCTGATTTTGTGATCGATGAATATCGAAAAATCATTTTCACTCATGGGTGTTTCTGGCATTACCATGAGTGCTATCTGTTTAAAGTCCCGATGACCAGAACCGAATTTTGGATGAGCAAACTTGGGAAGAATGTATTACGGGATAAAGCTATTAATGAGAAGCTCAGGAGTGATGGCTGGCACGTTATGGTTATCTGGGAATGTGCTGTAAAAGGCAGATTCAGATTACCCGTTCAGGAATTATCTGAAAGAATAGAAGAGTGGATTTGTGCAGGCAGTGATTCTGTAGAAATTGATACTAAAGGGATACATAATAAAAATGTTTGAGCCGTTATCTGATCATTTCGAAGTCGCAGTTGCAAAATATCTTTCGGCTGTTGATGTTGATCCTAAAAAATCAAATCAACATGAGATTGGTGGATTGGTCAAAGCAGGATTTTCAGGATATCTTCCCATTCCCGAACGAGGGGAAAAAATATTTTTTAAGGCAACGCTGACTTATATTGCCGGAGAAGATAGCGAGCCGGTCATCTGTGAAGATCAATTAACGTGGTACGATACTCGTTATAACCAGCCAAACAGATCGGCTGAATATCGTATGTATTATAAAACGAATCCTGTTTCATCTTTGATGAATGAAGGTGATTTTTTTCTGATTATTAAACGTAATAATGGCGATTTGCTGCTTATTATAACTCCCCCGGGATCTTCAGTTGAATTACAGCTGAATACTTTATTTGGTCTGGGTAATATTGGTCATCATTTTTCCCAATCTTCGATTGAGGAAAAATCACTTATCCTTCCGGTCAGGATGTTATTTGAAGACCTGGGAATAGAACTTGAAGAACCTGAAAGTAAAAATGAAAATTTACTGGAAACATTATTAAGGCATTTTCCGGCTGGTTTTCCTAAGTCAAAAGAATTTTCTTTACTGGCAAGGGAAATGGCCTCAGGTGAACCAATAAATGAACCCGATAATACACTGATGCTATGGATGGAACAGGAAGAAAAATTATTTAAAACATATGAACGTTATGAGGTAGCGAAAAAATTATCGGAGGGATTTGGAGAAAACGGGAATGATGTTGATGAATTTATTCATTTCTCATTGAGTGTTCAGAACAGGCGAAAATCCCGTGCTGGTTTTGCCTTTGAAAATCACCTGAATCATCTTTTCTCATTGCATAATCTGCGATTTCAACAGGGTTCTGCCAAAAATATAACAGAGAATAAGTCTAAACCCGATTTTCTTTTTCCATGTTTTTCTGCTTATCACGATAAATCTTTTCCTCAGGAAAAGTTGCGATTGCTTGGCGCAAAAACGACATGTAAAGATCGCTGGAGACAAGTATTGGCTGAAGGAGACCGGGTGGCACGTAAGCATCTGATAACGATGCAGCCAGGGATAAGTGAACAACAGCTGGCAGAAATGAAGAGTAAATCGCTACAGTTAGTGGTACCTGAATCTGTTAAGTCATTCTATCCAGCATCCTATGCCAATGATTTACAGAATATTATGGAGTTCATTACTGAGATCAAGGAAATCCAAAGATTAACTCAATGACTTTGCAAACAGAAACTGTACTGCATTTATGTAATACCTTTTCTCTGAGGTGACCATTCAGGTGGTCACCATGCTCCGCACCTGTCATTCCACAAGGTGCTATAGTCATATTTTTCTTTTGCCACTCATTCTGCAGCCTATTGAAGATACTTTGATGGCACATTCACCACCTGAGTCATCCATTCAAACCAGTCACAGGCTTTACAGATACGGTTATTAACCCGGTGTGCAAA
>NZ_CAWMEB010000257.1:0-34563 GCF_963866145.1 Xenorhabdus sp. NBAII XenSa04 | reverse complement strand
TACGGATTGAATACGTGACCCAGAAGTTCATTCAATCGGTTGTTCGGCCAGGTGGGTAACCGACAGAGGACATCACGCAACCAGACCCAGGGGTCATGACCATTCGCGTGGGCCGTTTCCAGCAAACTCATCACCATGGCGGCCCGCTGCCCGGCGGCTAATGAGCCCGCAAACAGCCAGTTTTTTCGCCCCACAGCCACAGCCCGGATCGCATTTTCCGCCCGGTTGTTGTCTATCGGCACGTGGCCATCATTCAGGTAGCACACCAGCGCCGCCCAGCGTTTCAGCGTATAGGTTATCGCCCTGTGTAATCCCAAGTGGGGCGCGGTTTTGGCCTGACAGGTTTGCAGCCAGGACCGGAACTCATCCAGCCAGGGGCGCGCATAACGCTGCCGCCACTGACGCCGTTTATCCGGGGGCCGCAGCCGGATTTTTCGCTCTAGTTTATACAGCTCCCGAATACCGTCCAGCGCCTGTTTCGCCACCGGGCTTTGGCTGGCCTGGTAATAGTCAAAAAACTTGCGCCGGGCATGCAGGGCGTTGTAGCCGGCATAATCATCCGTGACCAGTGTGCCCTCGGGCCTGTTTTTCAGGCAAGACTCGGCATAACGCCCGCTGCGGCCGGGATGCAACTCATAGTACACCACGGCGGGGGCGTGATCGCGTCCACTCACATACGTCCACAGATAAGCCCGCTGTGTCTGTCCTTTCCCCGGCAGCAGAACCGGCAGCGGGGTTTCATCGGCATGCAGAATCGGCGACATCAGTAAGGCCTGTTTCAGCGCGTCGGCCAACGGTTACAGGGCCAGTGCCACTTGTCCCTCCCAGTCTGACAGCGTGCTGCGCGCCAGGGTCACTCCACTTGCGGGCATAGATTTGCTGCTGGCGGTAAAGGGACAGATGATCCCGGTATTTGGCGACCACCACCTGGGCCAATAAGCCCGGTTCTGGTCGGCCATTCTCAATAAGATGCGCGGGCTGGGCCTGGGCATGAATACCCTGGCAGGCCGCACAGCTGTACTGCGGACAGACATAGCGCCGGACGATAAACGTCGCCGGGCGGTATTCCAGTCGTTCGGTGATTTCATCACGCAGGAAGCGCAAGGGATAACCACAATCAGGACAGTTCTCCGTGTCCGGCTCGAACCGAACCGATTCACGGGGTAATGCCACTGGCAAGGGCTGACGTTTGGGCCGGGCCGGGGGCGCCTCTTCCATGAGATGCAGGCGTGAGCCTGTCAGAGTTCGGTTGTTCTTTGGCTGCGGCGTCACTTTCAGCGGTAAATCCGCAAAAAGTGACGCCTTGAGTTCTGTGAACGGACAGTAAAGGCCGTGCAAGCGTTGAAATGCCCGCAGGCACAGCAAAACGCCGCAAGGTTCAGTGTCAAACGGTAGTCATGAGTTAATAGTTTAGCGGTAGAAAAATTACCTGTTGCATAGTGCAAACAGGAATAGATAAAAGTATGAACGGATGCGCAAAAGCCATCCCGTTGTTCATTGAAGATAAAAGAAAATAGGAGTTATGTTGCTTTGAAAAGTCAGTGTATGAATCCACGGTCAATACACTTCGGTGGCAATATAAAATACCTTTTGGTGTACTTTTAGTTTAAGAGACCTTCATTGCCAGACGAGGGGTTAAGTGTCCTGACAATATCTGCTTCCAAAAGTGTGCAGATGTACCGCAATCATGCTCTCCCTTTCAGGCTACAGGAGTTAATGAGATGGTCTTCCCCACCTTGTGAACCATACTCTTTATAGAGTATTTTTTCTGGAGAGTCCATCATGCAAAACGTCACCCTTATTGGTATCGATCTCGGCAAGCATTCTTTCCATATCCATTGTCAGGACAAATTCGGCAAGACTATGCTGCGTAAACAATTTACCCGTCCAAAATTAATGGAATTTTTAGCGGGGTGTACATCGACTACCGTCGTGATGGAAGCTTGTGCGGGTGCACATTTTATGGCTCGCCGGATCGCTGATTTAGGCCATGATGCGAAGCTGATATCTCCGCAGTTTGTCCGTCCTTTTGTCAAAAGTAACAAGAATGATTTTATTGATGCGGAGGCGATATGTGAAGCGGCATCACGCCCCTCAATGCGTTTTGTCCAGCCGAGAACGGAGACGCAACAGGCGATGAGAGCACTGCATTGTGTCAGAGAATCACTCATCAAAGATAAGGTAAAGACCACTAACCAAATGCACGCCTTTTTGCTGGCGTTTGGTATCAGTCTGCCAAAAGGCGAGGCGGTCATTAAACGGTTATCTCTGGTTCTGGCAGAACACGACGTGCCCGATTATCTGAGCCGTTTGCTGATGAAATTACATGCCCACTACCTTTATCTTGTCGAGCAAATAACCCCGTTGGAATTAGAATTAAAACAGTCCATCAAAGCGGACGATGCGACTCAACGCATGATGACAATACCGGGGGTGGGACCCATTACCGCCAGCCTACTTTCATCCCAGCTTGGTGACGGAAAACAATTTTTATGCAGCCGGGATTTTGCTGCTTCGATGGGGCTTGTTCCCCGACAATACAGTACAGGGGAAAAACCGACTCTGCTGGGTATCAGCAAACGCGGCAACAAAAATTTGCGCCGATTGCTGGTTCAATGCGCCCGGGCGTTTATGATGCGGCTTGAGCATCAGCATGGGAGACTTGCCGAGTGGGTTCAGGCACAACTGAGCAAGAAACATTCGAATGTGGTTGCCTGTGCACTGGCTAATAAGCTGGCACGAATAGCCTGGGCAATCACTACTCGGCAAAATGAGTATCAGGCCTAATAGAGGCTGACTGATTCAATAACTTGATGATTAAAAAGTGAAATACACGTTACCTATCTGGTTTTGCGAAGACTGATTATTGATGACATGAACGGCCAATCGGCCTGATGAATAACCTAAGAAACAAAATGGCTCATTGAAGCCGGGGAGTTTTTAAGGTTCATCAGGCGCAGAACTCATCGTGGCGCGGGCATCTATACTCATAGAGACGCCGGATAGATTTAAGCAAGCCAACCATACATCAAAATGAGTGTTGCAAAAACGGGGAAGACCATAGATTTGTTTCGCCACCCGATGGGTGATCCTTGCAGGCGATGGGATCACTGAAATAACAAGAAATAGGTTAATGATTGCATCAATCCCGGTCAACTTTTTGTTTTACCTTGTTCTTTATTTTTTACCGGATATTTTCAGTTCAATTAAATATCTGTTTCACCAAAACAGATAAAAATTATCAAACGGCAATATGACACTGAATTGTAATAGGTTCTTTATCTCAATCTTAAGTTTAAATTAACTCAACAACCACCGACTTTAGTCGGTGGTTGTTGAGTAATAAAGGAGAGACTGCTGGCATTTCAGAGCAAACAGTCCTTCATGTACTAATGAAATGGACAGTCCCTAATAAATGCATCATAATTATTCTACCCCTATAAATAACTCTATCTTCCCATCTTGGTGAAAGACTTCATAGTCCGTCTTCCAGCTACGCTGATGTGAGCAGTCGGGTTGTTCAAAATATTGCCATACCTGCTGCCATAGTTGGAAAACGGGATTATCCTCACCCGCCAAACCAGAGAAAATGACATATCGGCCTGCTGCCAGCTCGATCTTATTAAATGAATAATCTGCCAGACTGTTGTCATTTTCATGCTCTTTTACTCCGGCAATAACGTCAAACAGCCCGTTTGCACCAGATTCATAGTTAGAATAAACGCCATAGACAATATCGCCTGACAACCGCTTAGGATAGATATCCTGATAGAAATGTTGCCAAAGTGGCATAATTTTCGCTGTCGCAGCATCCATTTCATGAGCATTTTTTGTACGCGTAGATACCCCTACTAAAGACAGAGCTGGGCAATCAACAATTTTCATCTTAACAATCTCCTTTTATTTTGCTAATAAAGCCTTAGCATCTTTATAAGCTTGGTACGTTTTGGGTAAAGGACTCGCTTTCAGCTCAAACCATGCCTGTAGAGCTTCATTCTTACCACTTCCTTGGTTTTCACTGTCTGAGATGTAATCACTGATAAAGTTATTCATTCTGGCTGATGGGATTTGCGGTAACCTCCCCTGCGTTTTTTTCAGGTTAGCCAAGTGGACCACTAAATCACCGTAAGTAATTGTTTTTCCATCAATAATGCATTGCTTGCGCCAGCTATTAAGCCAGTACCATTGGCCGGATTTATCCGCTAATGCGCCAAACTGTTGCTTAACGGCGGCCAGTAAAAATGATTTGGTCTTTTTGTCACTAACATAGTTAACCACGGGGGTATCCAGCGTGAGTAAATCACGGGCTGCGCTATTCTTTCTATTAGGAACGGCAACGGGAAGCTCGCCAGAATAACCAAATAAATGTGCCTTAATGTGCAATTCAAGCTCATTTTTTTTCAGATTACCCACGGTAATGCCCAAAGTTTTAGCAAACGCCTTAAGCTCTGTAGCATAAAAATAACCACCGTCAAACTCTTCTTGACTCATCCCCTGATATAGCTTACTCACGCCTCTTCCTCACTGTTTTAACTACGCCGAAACAGCCTCGTCTTGTTCAATTGCCTCCAGTGTTAAAGTCGCAATTCGATCCAAGAGCAGCTGCATAACTTGCCACGCCTGTTCGCAGATTGCCTGTAATTCAATGCTGCGTTGGTGAGTGATATCTTGATAGAGTTCACTCCCCAGCAAAGCGTGCCCGTGATCTAACGTTGCATGTGCCTCTATATACTCACCAGGCTGCTCAGAAGTATTCTTAGCCAACCAATGGAAGGCATCTGCACACTTTTCTAGCACCAGATGAACGACAGCCAATTTTTCCACATTATCAAGCTGGAACATTTTTAACACAAACCAATTACCATATGAATCAATTTTAGCATCCCATTCTTGGCTCTTAGGTAATAATTCGTCATGGCCTAACTCTTCTTGAAAATGTTCAAGAAATAAAGATCGAAACGTAGGATCCACCACGGTAGATTGGCGCGCATACATGATGTACTGGAAAATTTCAGACCACTGCCTCAGACGGGTTTTAAAGAGAGTCATGTGGTGTTCAGTTTGGATCTGCCCTTCTCTAAATAGCGAAAAGAACTGTGTTTTTTCCACCTTTGCGCACCACTGCTCGTTAAAATTTAGCAGCGCTTGATAAGGAGTTAACTGAGGAGTAAACACAATATCAGCCTCTTTTTCAAACAGAGCCAACGGTTCATACTGCACGGATAAAGCATCTAACGGCTCGCCGAGATCGCAACAAAAGCCGTGCCAGCACCCGGCAGGAATACAGACTACATCACCCGTTTCAATCTTATCAGTAGCATCCCCCAGCAGCGTTGCCTTACCAGCCATAACGATAACCATACTATCTACACTGTGCTGATGCACCTGATGTGTTTCACCCTTTTCAAGACGTGTAAAACTAATGCTAAGTGGTTCGTTATCTTTTCTAAAATGACGAAAAATAGCGCTATGCGCTAAAGGCTGCACTGCGCCGATTTTGTGCTCTTTCCCTGCAATAAAAATGGAGTTAATTTCTGGAATAGAAGCGCGCTTGATAATATTGATCATAAAAATTTCCTAAATATCGTCAGACAGTGATGAATAAGCATCAAAGAGTGAGCCCATAAATTTAGATAGAACCGTTTTTGCCCCTAATTCGATAAAGAGCATGGGCCCCTGCCGGTAAACAAATTCAATGCATGACTGCCAATGAACAGGCTCAGTCAGTTGTCTGACTAAGTTCTCCGTTATACTTGTTGCTCTATAAGGCTGGCTGGTTGCATTAGCAATCACGGGGATTGACGGTGGGTTAAAGTGAAACTGCCCGAGATACTCCTCAAACGCAGTACTGATTTCTGCCATCAGCGGCGTATGAAACGGGCCAGATACGGCTAAAGGAACGTATTTACCCGTTCCCTGTTGTAATATTGCCTGTTCAATACCGCGCATAGCCGTATTATTACCGGAAATCACCGTTTGCTCCGGTGAGTTCTCATTTGCAATATAAACACCAGAGTACTGTTCAATCAGTTGCTGCACAGCCGAGCGTTCAACATTCAAAATCGCCGCCATCGTTCCACCATCCCGAACACTGGCCATTAATTCAGCACGTTTTTTTACCACCGCAACCCCCGTGGCGAAGTCAAACACACCCGCAGCAAACAGCGCATTAAACTCGCCTAAAGAGTGCCCCAGCAAAAAATCCGCTTTTATCCCTTTATCCTTAGCTTCGAGATGGCTTAACGCGTTAACAACAAATAGGGCAACTTGGGCAAACTCCGTCTGCGTTAAACGTTTGCCTCCTTCGTTGCACAGTTCAGCCAGATCGTAGCCTGCAACTTCACTGGCTTCCTTTACCTGACGAGGGTAGCGAGCAAACAACTCTGCCCCCATACCTTTAAATTGTGAACCCTGCCCTGGAAACATAATGGTCAACATTGATTTTCATTCCTCTATTAAAAACGATCTTTGAAAATGACCGCGTAATGGTGAAGCAACCTTAACAACGCCTGTTTTTCGGTTTGAATAAAAAAATGTCCGCCTTTCAGCATGTGTAAATCAAATGAGCTGTGGGTATGGCGCTGCCAGGCATAGAGTTGCCCGATATCCGTTTCCGGATCGTCGATTCCCCCTATCACAGCGATCGGAGCCTGTACCATAGAATTAAGAGCGGGTCGGTAGCTTTCTAGCGCTTGAAAATCCGCAGATAACACCTTATAAAAGTGCTCAAAAACCTCAGGATTGCGCAGTACTGCCTCCGGTGTTCCCCCTAACTGGCGGACTTCTTGGCGCATTCGTTCTTGGTCAAAATGCCGCCGCCCTTCTGTTACAGAATGAAAAGCGGGTGCTTTACGCGCCGCCAGCAGCAATCCAACCGGAGATACCCCACAACGTTGCTCCAACCGCAGCGTTAGTTCATAAGCCAGACAAGCCCCCATGCTGTAGCCCATCATCAATAGCGGCCCTTCACTTGCCAGCCGGACGAGATCAGGGAAAATATCTTCAACTATCTCATTAAAATCAGTCAGTAAAGCTTCGCTGGCCTTGTCAGCACGCCCCGGCAACTGCAAAATATCGAGGGAAAGCCAATCATGCCCCGGCAAATCCCGCAGCCAAGAATGAAATGCCGTGGCATTGCCTCCCGCAAAGGGAAATACCACCATTTTCATTTGTTCGTTTTGAGCGTGACGAGACAGCCCAGCCCAAGCATGAGACGTAGACATTATTCTTCTCCATTAATAAGAATGTTTAGTTATCTACCGCCGTAGTTCACTACGGTGGGATACAGAGCTTAGACTTCTTCGATAAACTCACTCACCGGCACCCCGACGTGGCGGCCTGAATTCGCTTTATAGGCTTTCACCTTGACGCCGGGTTTAAGGTCGGTGAGATGCAGAGGCTTGCCTTGATCAGAGAAAATTCGTACGTGCCAGTCATCCTGCATCAAAATGCTGATCTCCTCACCGCTGGCAAAGCGAGCACGGATAATGCGTAGTGGGCGTTTTTCCAACTTCACTCGCCCAACAGGGATAGGTTTGGTCTGGCCTTTCATATCGACAACCATCGCGCTATCGCCGCTGCGTAGCTCTGAAATGTATTGCGTGCGGTTGCCGTTGGTAAACACGTAGCTATGAACCCCTCCTGCATTGATGCGGAACTCCCGTTTATTCATGTAGGGCATCTCAAAGACTTCCGGACAGCAGAGAAATCCACCTTGCGAGGTTGATCCGACTAAAATGCCCTCATCTTCATTAAACATCAGGGAAAGGTCGATGCAGCCACGGATACCATCGCCAACCGGACGTGTTTCAAAGATTTCTGCCGGTTCCAACGTAAGCTGGCCCATAAATACTTCCTCAACACGTTTAAACATACGATCGACAGTACTACTCTTCAGCGGGGTGAACAGAACTCCCTCCACGCCAAATTCCATCGTACTCATAGAATTAACGACATCATCAACGTGTTCATGATCATCAATTTCTTTAATTACCACGGTCTTGGTGTGTTGTAGTTCAGCAATCACCAGCTCTAGAGGAATATTGGTGGGATCTTTGAATTTAATTAGTACATAAGAATGTTGCTGACCGAAAGCAATCGCCTGATGCAAAGTTGCTTTATCATTTACAAAAATATAAAAGCAGGTTTTTATATTTTTACTCTTTGCCAACTGTAATATTTCATTCTTCTTGCTAAGAATGATTAGTTTCTCATTTGGCGTTTTCTTTAACTTCTTAAATAGCTCATTAAGCTCTTCTAATTTTTCTATTTTTATTGCAACCTCATGGCGAAAATATTTTTTACTTAAAAATGCGTCTGCTTGTGAGAAATTAATTAAATACCCTGAATAATATTGATGAAAAGTGCGATCAGCTACTGACTTAGTCTCTTCATCTTCTTTTTCAACAGCAGTCATATCATACCAAAGTAAAGGTAATAGATTATTACTACGATATTCACGTTTACTGCTTTTTTCCACAGCGCGCGTAGTCACATTAATAACATCAATTGCCATAATAATATTCCTTATTTAATAAAATGTAGATTACTGAACGATAAACAGCGGATAAAAACGTTTGCGATGAACATATATCAGCACCATATTAATACCGGCACCTATCGCAGCAAATAACACCGTTTCAGGTGCAAGAAAAAAATGAAAGAGTAATGAATGCACCAAAATACTGGCACTTAATAACAATGCTAATGGCGTCAATATATTAATAACTAACAAAGCGCCAGCGATAACATCGGTAAGCATAATAATCTCATTCATATATCCCGTTGCACGTAATGCCGACAAAAAATTCATTGCGTCAACCGGCCACGGTGGTTCAGGGAAAAAGTGAAACTGGTGATTTAAACCAAAAAAGATTAAAAATAAGCCAAAAAAAATACGTAAAATATTCATGTAATATTCCTTATTTACTCAGTTTCTAAATATTTCAGGTGAGAAGCCTTCCATTTCCCAGACAGCCAACGAGCGTTATTCATTGCACTCCTAAACACCTCATCACACAGTAATCCAATCCATAATCCCGCAATGCCCAACGATAAGTTAATGCCTAAAAAATAACCCAGAGGCACCGCAATACACCATGTACTGCCTACTGCTACCCAAGCCGGAAAATTGGCATCTCCTGTCGCTTTCAGGCTATATGAGATCACCATAGCGGCGCTGCGAAAAGGTTCAATAGCAACACATAAAACGAGCAATACCATCCCCGTATTAATGATATCTACATTACTGGTGAACAGCCCCAATAGAGGTTTACCGCACAGTAGGATTAACACGATGGCAAGCAGACTCCCCAGCATTGCTAACCGTAAATTGCGGTCTACCTGTTGCTTAATGAGATCATACTGCTTGGCTCCATAGAGATGAGAGATCATGATCTGGTTAGCAATTGACATGGCGGAAGACCAGCAAATTGTCAAAGTCAGCAGATTCATCACGAATATCCGCGACGCCATTGCTGTTTCGCCTAGGCTAATGGTAAATATAGACAATACCAGCATGCCTGCTTCAACGGTAATCGGCTGAACGGCGGCAGGAACACCAATCGCCAAGATCGGTTTTAATATTGCTGCCGGCTGAGCAAATAGCGCCTTCAGTGGAAATCTGGCCTGTAATTTCTGCGTCACCAGCAGAAAATAATATAAGCACACAACTGCCTGAGAAATAATAGTGGCAAAAATAACCCCCATCAGTCCTAGTTTGAAATAAATAACAAAGACTAAATTTAAAATAACATTTAACCCATTTGCAATTATTCCAGCATATAAGTTATATTGTGTTTTTCCCTGAGCCATGCAAATAGCACTGAGTGAAAACTTGATTGCCATAAACCATAGTGCAATAGAAATATATTTAAGATACTCACCGGCAAACAGCACTTCATTATTCTTTAACCCTATAGCCTCAGCTAAGGGAAAAGAACCGAAAAATAATACTAAAAAGACAATTCCGCCTAAGGATGCATTAATAATTAGAATGCCACTCCAATTAAGATCAAGCTTTTCTAATTTACCAGAACCAATAATTTGCCCACCTACGTTAATTGCTCCCTGAGCCATCATCATAAATAACAGGACAAAAATAACAAAGATGGGAATAATAGCGCCAACCGACGCAGCCATCGTCGTTGAAACATGACTCAAAAATAACGAATCAACAAAAAATATCGAAAATGATAATAACATATCGATAAATATCGGAATCGCCAAACTCCAAATAGAGAATGGCAATACAGATGACTTATTATCCATAACGAACTCCTACACTATATTTTAAAATATTATTTAGACGCAGCCCTAAAGGCCGCGTTAGCAACACCCAATATTCATTTAATAGATATCGATCAATTGCCTAATATGGTTTTCAATCTCTTCTCTTGCGCCAAGCGTTTTATAGAGATGGATACGGTTGCGTACAACATCGCCTCGATTCCATAACTCATAAATATCCTGTCGGCTACCAAAGGCATCCGCTACCATTTCCCAGGCAAAGCGAAACAGGCGTGATTTAAAATCCACGCTACATGACTTCCCTCGCATATAACGTTCGAGGAACGGCCGTAGCTCCGGTGTCTCCAGATCCCGAGGTGATGGCTGCATGATTATCCCTGCCCCAGAAATCGTCCGCACAATCTCATTGATACGACCGCTAATTTGCGCTGCAAATGTATCCGGTGCCAGTGTGGACGCGGGTGCCAATAACCCGGAATCAGTCACTCTGGCTTCGACATTCATGGCGATCAGAGAGTGCCGGATAAGTTCCAGATACGCACTGAGTTCACCGAGCTGATTCTGGATTTCCCTGAACTCATTCACGCCAATCGACTGACTAATCAGCGACGCAACCCCCAAGAACGTACGCAGACGGTGATAAAAACGGATCTGCCCGACGTACAGTGCCCAAGCGTTTAAACGGAAGAACCCTTCAAAGGCCGTTTCAGCTTCTTCAAGTAAAAAAATACGATCATTGGGAATGAAGACATCATCAAAGAACAGCATGGCATCTTGTTCATCAAAACGCTCACTCAATAGATGCTGGTGACTGCTTCCCCGCTTAACGTGAGCCTCACGGCACAGTATATGCAACCCGGGTGTTTCCATTGCTACGCTAAACCAGACGACGTAATCCTTGTGTTTCCGCAGCGCGTAGGACGGCGACATATAAATCAGTGCCTCATGGCAAAACGGTGCGAGCGTTGCCAAGTTCTTAGCACCTCTAACGACTATGCCATCTTCCCGTTTCTCCACCACTCGCAACCCACTTTCCGGGCACTCCTCCAGCGTTGCTGAACGATCAATCTGCGGGTCGCCTATCGCGTGAGTGAGGCTAATGTCATTTTCACGGCAATAGAGGTAATAACGTTCAATATTCTCCTTAAAGCGAGGATTAACCTGGCCTGCATGGTGGCGAAAGTCATATAGCCCCACAACCACATTCGACATAAAGTCCGGCACCCGCGGAACCATACCCAGCGTGTGCTCCATCCATAGATGGCTGTTGCGCCATTTGGCAGACAGTTCCTCCTGAGTACTCGGTGCCAGCCAAGAGTAGCTGACCGGGTTACCCGTTAATGGTGAGGTATATAACATCTGTTCACGCAGTTCCGGCTGATATTGCAGATCGTACAGGGCAGCCAGGTGATTTAACATGCTGACGAAGTCAGGATGTTCCGTCACTTCAATACGGTCACCGTCATACCAAACCTGTCTCCGATCCCGCAGGCTGGCCTTGTAACGCTCGCCGGACCAAGCACCTTTCGCGCCCACCAGTGACCAGGAATCCTGTAAATCAGACGCAATGTTATGCTGTTGCATCACTAACCTCCCTACGTGTCTCTGCAACAACAACCCACTGCTGTTCATGCTCATCCACAAATGCCTCCAACACAGGAATAAACTGCGTGTCATGAGTAAGATAAGGGAAATGAGCTGAACCGGGGATACAGGTCAGACGCGCATCCTGAATACCCTGGCTGAAATCGTGTGAATGACGCGGATTGATAATCCTATCCAAATCACCGAAAACACAGTGAGTCGGCACATGGATTTCAGGCAACCAAGGTAACAGCGAGACGGACATCATCTCATTCAGATAACGCAGAGCCACCAAGAAATTAACGTGCTGCGAATTCAGCAACAGATCCCGGCGTTGTTCAATACGTTGAATAGCCTCCTGCTCATTTTCGCCCAAAGCATCAATAATGGCCTGAAAATCCGCTCGCAAAGTAGCCACGGCTGAACTTGCCAGTGCCTCAAACTCCGCCGCACTCATCGTTGACGGATCGGCTACGTTCAAATCTGAGGTATCGTGGAATCCTCCTACCAGCGTCAATGACGCAATGCGTTGCGGTTCATTTTTTGCCATCAGCAATGAGGCCGCACACCCTAGGCAAGAGCCAACCAGATGTAACGGACGATCAATACCCAACTGCGTTAAAGCCGCAAACATGCTTCTGGCCGTACCCGCCATGTTAGAGTCGGCAATCGGCATACTGATACCATAGCCCGGTGGATGCAGAATAATAAACTGATACTTGTGACGTAAATCCGACTGTAGCAACGGCAGCCAGGTCGCAGCAGTTAACGCTACGGCTGGCATCAGCACCACTGGCGCACCTTGCCCGCAACTGAACACCTCTATCTCGCCCTCACCCGTGTTCACTATACCGTGCAACAACATTTCATCCATAGGTTCATTAGGATCTATCGTCACTGGCTGAACGTTGCGCAGCGTTTTACTTTGATAATACTCACCATACTGGATCAGAAAACGAGCTCCCTCATCCAGTGGCATTTTGCGCAGCCACAGGGCATCATTTAGAGGACTTTCCTCCCGCATGCTGGCTACCGCTACGGTGGCCTTAACGCTAACACTTTCAGCCTGAAGAGCCACTTGCATTAACCTGGCTGACTCTTGCGGGTAATCACGTAACATCACCTGAGCGATATCATTGATGGTCTGATTTTCCAACAGTAGACCAACACCGATACTCCCTGCCCGATTTTCAAGCTCGGTTTGAATATTCAGCACAATCAGAGAATCCACACCATAGTTAAGCATATCTTCGGCTGGATCGATCTCCTCAACGCTCAACTTCAGCACATCAGCAAACAACGTGACTAAACTGTCCACCAACGTCGATGGCTCAGGGGTTTTTCCGCCTTCATTCACGATTGGTCTGGCAGGTGCTTCAACAGATGGAACTGGTAGCACCATTGCCTGAGTCTTTGCCACCTCTTCATGGATTACACTGAACCCCATTTGGCGCAACACTTCAGGTTTAGCATCTATCGCAATCACGTTAGGCAGATCGTGACTCAGTACCCGCCGTATAATTTCAATGCCGCGGGCAGGGGTAATAAAACGTATGCCCTTGTTCTGCAACATGGCTACTAAATTTTCTTCCACACCCTCCCAGAATCCCCAACTGATGACATGAGCGGGAACACCCTGACTGCGCCAGTAGTTCACAGCCTGATTCTGATAAGCACACCCAGCCGCATAAGTAGACCAGCCAGCGCTGCCTACCCATCCTTCAGCAGACGAAAACAGCAACAGGAAATCCAGCTGGCGCGATTTGAACAACGCAACCAGGGAATCACTGCCATCCAGCTTCGCCGCCGTTTGCTGCCGTAACGTATCGTTATCCAACTGGTTAATTCGCAGGATCTGCCGAGTCATTGCCAGATGGAAAACACCATGGAACATCCCATGCTCTGCTTCCGCTAACGCAATACCCTCTGCCAGTGCAGCACTGTCCTGCACATCTACGCAGTAGTAATAGCATTGTCCTCCCAGCGCGTTGATATCCGCTATCGCCTGTGAGTGCAATTTATCGGGTTGTGAACGGCCAAACCAGACGAGTGTGACACCGTAATGCTTCGCCAGATAGCGGCTAATTTGTTGCCCCACCACACCGGCACCGCCTACCATCAGGTAAACGCCCCCCTGACGGAACGGCTCTTTAGTCTCGGCAGACAGCGTTTCTACCGGTACAATGTCCCTCCGTAGTAGACGATCCCCACGTAAAAACAGTTCGCGATTCTCCAGCCAATTCCCGTTTACATACAGATTGGTATATAGCTGGCTAAAGGCCGGGCTATGGTCAGACCAGTCCCCATCCAGCAAGGTTAACTCGGCTTTTGGATATTCTCTTACTAAGCTGCGGAAGTAACCGGACAGCGCTCCCGAATTAGACACTGCTTCCTCATCCAGCTGTACGTTCTCAGCGAGCCGGGTAAAAATACGCAGCTTCGTGTTATTCTCACGCGTTGCCTGTGCGAGTTGATGCAAAAGCGCCAATTCCTGTCGTGCTGATACCGGCTTCACACCAGAACCCTGCAATAATCCGATACCCCAGAATAGTACCTCATCCAGTCCGTTGATATGCTGGAGACAAAGCGGAATATCGGTGGGCTTATCTGCATCTAATAGCCACTCTTGGTCGCTCAATAACTGTGTCCTTTGGCCTGTAGAGTAGGCGATAAAATAACAGTCCGTCAGCCCCGCCTCTGCCAGATAAACTTTCAACGGAAAAGGGCATCCAGCGGGGTAAACTACTACACGTGTCGCCGCCGGCAGTGTTCTCTGAACCGATCCTGCAATGTTGATCGGCTGATAGCGGGGGCGATACAATAAGGATTCAACGTTTTCAACCTCCGGTACTACCTTCGGCTTTATGTCATCCCCAGCGCTTCCCCACAGTGTAAGCTGATGCTGGTCATTAAAGACGTAGACTTCTGCTACTCGTTCCTCACGCTGCCGAAGAACAATACTTCCTCTTTTTTCAAGGGGATGCAGACAATGGAACTGATTAAAGATAGGGCCTGATAAGTCACTCTGAGCGTTTAAACCGCTCTGCTCTGCAATAGCACTGATAACGTGCTGGTATATACCATCGATACTACCAGTCTGGCAGGTATATAGACTGGAACCGCTATTTTTACCATTCAGGAACTTTCTTACATCCAGCGTCAGCCGATCAGCAGGAATGAGCGGTGAAACGGTAAGCGTTGCCAAAGCCAGAGGAACATTATGTTCGGCATAACACGTCAGACGTATATTCCCATCCTTCTCAGGCTCCAGAGCAAGACTTAGCTTACCCAGCTGTTGCTCTAACACCGCTCGGTCAATATGCTGTAACCGTAGGGAATAGACATCGCCAAGCAGAGCGCCGCTTTCCAACATCTTGCCTAACAACCAGTTAAGTTTCTGCTGCTTTAACACGGGTGGGGGCTCGACAAAGAAATTCACACCTGCATGCCCGATAGAATCGCGCAGGTTTAGCGCTGCCAGTAGAGAAGATGAAGCCGCTGGAGCTGTATTTTGCATACCGGGCGACGACGGATGAGCCTGTTCTGCCCAACAGACTTCACGCGCGAACGGGTACAGCGGTAGCGCGGTGAGATTTGGACGCCGTGTATAGCTGCTCAGCCAGTCGATATTCTCCCCCTGACACCATAGCTGTGCGACTCTATTTAACTTATTCTGCTGCAATAACATGCGGATATATTCGCTGTCCTGCGCATTACGCACAGTAGTTACCCGCGTATCTCGGACATGCCCGCTGGTAATAGCGGGATCTTCCTGCCCGGACAACGCCTGTTCCAGCCGCTGCGCTAGCTTTTCTAAGCTATCTGCCACTATCCCCACACGACGCGCCATCGCATTTCGGCCACTTTGTAGTGTCCAAGCTATCGAAGCCAGCTTTCTTGCCTCGTCCTGTGGCGTAAATACACACTCTGGATGAAGCTGCTGAGCAATCACTGTCACGGCATCACCTACGGTATGGCAGTGTTTCAGCATGTCAGCCGTTATCAGTCGGTTAAAATGCTGATACAGCGTCTGGATGAACTGCTGGTGGATTTCCTCTCCCTTAAGCAGCGTGTCGAGCTGATCTTCATCCCCCAGTAGCTCAGAGCTAATGCCCGTTAACGCGGACAAACAAGCTAATACTCCCGTGGTTATCGGTCCGCTATTCGGTGGAACCATTAACTGCCGAACAAACGTCAAGTGAGATTGTAATAGTGCCTGCAGCGCAGCAGGGGTACGAGCCGAATAAATAAATACCCGCTCATCTGGTTCTACGTATGCCGTCGTTGATGCCGTATATTCTTCAAGGATCAGGTGTGCATTCGCGCCTCCGGCACCAAAAGCATTAATCGCTGCCATACGGGGCTTTTCGCGCTGTCCTTCGCTGCTCGCTAACAACTGTGAACGCCAAGGAGAGACTTCCGTCTGTAAGTAGAAGGGCGTTTTTTCAAACTGAATATTGGTGTTGACCTGTTCTAAATGGATAGAGGGAACCAGCGTTTTATGCTGGAACTGCTTCAACACTTTCACAATACTGCCAAAAGAAGCAGCTGATTCCATATGCCCAACGTTGGATTTCACCGAACCAATCGCACAGAATTGTTTATCTTCGGTGTGTTGACTCCACGCGGAGGTCAGTCCCCGCACTTCTATCGGATCTCCAAGAGCAGTTCCCGCCGCATGGGCTTCAACATAGCTGATATCCGCAGGGTTAATCCTTCCCTGACGCAGAGCATCAGTTATCAAGGACTCTTGTGACTGTGCATTGGGGACAGTAAAACCATTCACCCTACCGCCATGGTTGATACTGGACGCTTTAATCACTCCATAAATACGATCACCTTCCTGTTCCGCGAGACGTAACGGCTTCAACAGAAGCGCACCAACTCCCTCTGAAGGAACATAGCCATCCCCCTCTTCGCTAAATGGCTTACAGTGCCCCTGAGGTGAGGCAAAGCCTGTTTTGCTTAAAACGAAGTATTTATTAGGATGTGTCGTCAGATTAACACCCCCCGCAATCGCCATTTGCGACTCGCCGCGCCATAAACTTTCGCAGGCCAAATGTACCGAAGTCATCGAACCAGAACACATGGTATCCAGCGCAATACTCGGCCCCCGCAGATCAAAAAAGTACGACGCGCGGTTAGCGATCGAGGCATAGGACGCTCCGGCACTGGCATCCATCGCGCCGTACAACTGATACTGTCCCCACATGATGCCGACATAGAGCCCCACACGATACTCTTTCAGTTTCTCGCGGTTATAGCCCGCATCTTCAAAGGTATGGTGCACCGTCTCTAGGAATACCCGTTCCTGTGGATCCATGCCTTCAGCTTCTAACTTACTGATGCCGAAAAATAGAGGATCAAAGGTACGGTTATCCGATAAAAATCCCCCCCACTTCAGATAGGATTTACCGCTAACACCTTTACGCTCATCCCAATAATCCCGCCAGTTCCAGAGATGTTCCGGTACAGTAGTAATACAGTCGCGTCCGGCCAGCAAATTCTCCCAAAAAGCCTCAACATCATCGGCCTGTGGAAAGCGTCCCGCCAAGCCAATAATCGCAATATCATCATCGTTATAGGTTAAAGAGGCCACCTCGGGCACAGCAACCGTAACAGTCTCATTAGGAGGCGTTAGCGCCATCAATATTGGCGGCACAATCCCGCCTACAGGTGTTATTTCTTCCGTTATTGGCTGAGGGGTATCAGTTATCGCTACCGCTGGCATAACTAACTGCGGTTCATCCATGTTTTCTGTTGGCAGCTTTTCGGCAAATTCTTCGCTCAAATAATCCGCTAACGTTTTAATGCTTGGAAACTCAAACAATAAGGATTTACTGAGATCGCCAAGTGTATCTTCAAGTCTTCTGACAATGGCGACGCTCATCACTGACTCTATACCGTAATTATCAAACGCGGCATTATCATCCAGACTGGCGAGGGGTAGCTGCGTTTCCGCCGCTACAGCGCTTCTTACCAGTTGGTACAGAGTTTTCTTCGATTGCATGGTCTATTTTCCTTTAAATCAGACGCTCATAGAGAGATCGGGTAATAAAGCAGGTAAAGTCAGGCTACGAATAAACGGGTGGTACAGTCCGGGATCGCCGCAAGCAACGAGTTGTATCTCTTCTGCATCAGGCTGTAAGGCTGCCGTTACCAGCTCTGCCGCCTGCCGGTCATCCAGTGGTACAAACCCCTTACGACGGATAAAGGCCAGCTCATTCTCATCAATGACCATTCCCCCCGCCCACGCTGGCCACCCAATGGCGACGCTATGCCCGTTGCGTTGCCCCAGTTGCCGTAGCTTTTGACGCTGCTCTATAAATCCTTCTACGCTACGGTTGGCTAAGGCATAATCTGTACCGCCAACGTGGCCGGTCAGAGCCACCAGAGAGGAACAGGCAACGAAGAAATCCAACGAGTCATGCTGTGTCGCCCTATCAAGGTGGTAAATGCCCTTGAGCTTACCTTCCACTATATTTCGGTAACCCTCGGCCGTTTTGTTGATCAGTAAAGAAGCAGGCGGTAATCCGGCACAGTGCACAACGCCATTAATCGTGAAGTAGCGCGTTCTGGCATCAGCTAAAGCCCGCTGTATAGCATCGGCGTCAGTGACATCCACCGATTGGTATTCCCAGCCACCTTCCGGCAAAGTGGAACGTAACTCAGGCAAGACGCTATTGGCAGCCGTTCTGCCCAGAAGCAGCACGTTTGCTCCACGCACCATGAGGTAATTGGCAATAAACAGGCCAATGCGCCCTGCACCCCCGCTTATCACATACACTCCTGATGGACGTACCTGTACAGTGGAAGAAAGAGGGAGAGCGGCAAGGTGTATCAGATCTCGGGTTAGTAGCCGCCCAGATAACAAATCCAACCGACAAGAGGTTGCCTTGTCCAGAGCAGAGATTTGCCGTAAACGTTGGTCAATCTTGCGGTAGTGAGACTCACTCATTTCGCCGTGAACGCCATAGATCTCTAAGGTATTGACGCTATAGCGGGGAAACTCATGGCTCAAGCCTTTAGCGAAACCATCCAGCCCCGTTAGCAAACTACTGGCAGCGTTCTGCGGATCATTAAACCAGACCAGATTGACCACTATCTTCCCCGCCAGACGAGCCTTCACTAACCCTTGCAACAGGAAATAGAGACGTTCTAGCCAAGCGGTCACGCTCTCTAACGACCAATTCTGGCGGCTTAGAATAATATTCATCACCCGTTTGCCTTCGGCCGTAGAAAGCGCCTGCAACGCATTTATCCAACTCTGATCGTCTGCTTCCATCCAGGAAAGAGGCCAGCTTAAACCGCGCTGACAGAGGCGCTCTGCCACCTCATCTCCCTGCTGATAGAGAGCCAGTACGGGATAGTTTGCCTGCGGCAGAGCATCGGATTGCTCCTGCCAGCGCTGGGCAAAACGAGTCACTGTACTGGTTGTTGGCGCTGGCGCTTGATTCGTCAGTGGACGACCAACTGCGCCCTCCATGACCAACAATGGAGTACCCGCCTGATTGAACGCAGTGAGTGAATAAGAGACCAGAGAAGAGCCCATACGCTGATGCTGACGTACACGGACAAACAGATTCTCCGGGAGCGGAGCCAGTATCTTAATTGTGGCAATCGAAAACGGCACGCTGAGCATGTTACTCTGGCTGGCGTGGTGCAACAGCGCAGTTTGCAGCATGCCATCCAGCATGGCGACGGGTAACACTGGATCCAGATAAGGCATTTCCCGTTCTGGCAATCTCAGCTCACTCAACGCTTCATTCGCGGTAAGCCAAATTTTTTGTAATGGTTGTAGGCTTGAGCCAAACGATAAGCCCAATTGCGCCAGCCGGTGATAGCATTCCTCTGCGGTCATGCTCTGAGTAAAGTGTTGTGCTCCCTGCTGCAGACCGTCGATGTTGGCAGCAAATTTTTCGCTCTCCAATGTCGCGCTAAAATGCTTTATTTCTCCACGTCGGGAACTACACTCAACCTGCCAGCGGGTGCCAGACACGGCCGTCACTTGGAAAGAGAGGCGCAACGGCATGACTTCATCCAACTGAATCGGTGTCAGCCAAGTTAATGCATGGATATATAATATGCCGCGTAGCGATAGATGTTGACTCGCTAGCTGTTCCAGCAACATGACACTCGCTGCCGCTGGCAGAATGGTTACACCATTGACGCAATGATCGCGGATAAAGGGTTGATCATGGGTCAGGTTGATCTGCCAGCAATCCGCAGCTACCTGCTGTAGTTCGCCATCCAGTTTGCCGTAGCGGCTGTTATGTAACACCTCTGGCCAGTGATGTTGAGCGTTAAATGGATAACCCGGCACGGGTAAACGCTGCGGCAGCTCTCTTGGGTAGAGCACAGTCCAGTCTATTTCTTTTCCCTGTAACCAATCGGTAATGCTGGCCTGTTGCGATGCACTCAGTTGAGTGCTGTCACCATAACCGCCCGTTTTCACCTGTCCCGCTTTTTTATCGTTAATAAACGCCCACATCGCCACCAGCAATCCAGAGACGCTATCTGCCATGAATACCTGACGCACGGCAAAGTTTTCTCTGGCAGACTGGTAGGTAAACAACGCATGAGGAACACGCTCTTCGGGCTGCTGCATTAGCCAGTTTATGAGTTGCATAACGTATTGCTCTAGCCGTTCATCATTTCTGGCTGACAGCGGTAACACCAAGGGAACATTAAGCTGCGGCAGGGCAGGTTGCGGATACTCCTCCACAATCACGTAAGCGTTCACGCCACCAAAACCAAATGCGCTGACAGTTGCCGTACGCCGTATAGCTGCTTCTTTCGGTTCTGGCCAAGGCAAAGGCTGGCGGTTAAGCATGAGTGCCGTACCTGCCAGATCGATTCTTTCGTTAATCTGTTGTAACCCAGCCAAAGGTGGACGTACCCGTTCACGCAGGCACATAACGACTTTCAGCAAACCCGCCATACCTGCGGCAGCTTCGCAGTGCCCTATGTTGGCCTTGACCGAGCCGAGAACAATGCTCTCTGCGGTAAGTGTAGCCCCCTGACTGACTGTAATTTCACCTAAAGCCTGTTTGATCCCTTCTATTTCTATCGGGTCACCCAACTGCGTTCCTGTCCCGTGGGTTTCGATATACCCCAGTCCCCGTATATCTGCTTGATAAGCCTCCCAGGTTTGGCTGATCAGACTGGCCTGAGCGCTGGTTCTAGGTGCTGTCATAGCACTGGCTTGCCCACCGTGATTCACCGCGCTACCTTTGATTACCGCGTAGATGAAGTCACCGTCCTTCTGAGCCTGTGCTAGCCGTTTAACCATGACAATGCCCACACCTTCGCTACGAACGTAACCATTTGCCCGGCTGTCAAACGTTTTACAGCGGTTATCCTCAGACAGCACGTTAACCTGTGACAATGCAATCTGCGGCCACGGATCCATTAAAATGCTCATACCGCCAACGATCGCGCTGTGACAGGTGCCATCCAGAATGGCACGGTGTGCGCTATTCAGCGCAACCAATGAACTGGAACAGGTCGTATCAATGACCTCGCTCGGCCCATGCCAGTCAAACCAATAGCTGATTCGGTTACTTAAAAATGCCCGTCCTGTACCCGTTAGCGTATAACTGTCAACCTGATGCCCGGCCTGAATGAGCAGGTTGGCATATTCATCTCCGCTGGCACCAATAAATACGCCAATATTTTCTCCGCGCAGATCTTTCGGCCGATAACCTGCATCCTCCAGAGTATGCCACACCCCCTGTAGGACCAAACGATGGCGAGGATCCATAACATCCACTTCGCGAGGTGTCAGGCGGAAAAACTCCGCGTCAAACTGGTCAAATCCCCGAATAAATCCACCCTCATATGCGTAGGTGGTGTTGGGTGCTCCGTTTGGGATATCGTAATAGCGGCGCCAGTCCCAGCGGCTAGCGGGGATCGGCTCAATACATTCCTTTCCTGCCAGAATATTTTGCCAAAACGCGTTCAGATCGTCGGCCTGTGGCATACGGCAATGGATACCAATAATAGCCAGCGCCGTATCGTCCGAACCCGTCTCCTCAGATAACAAACTCGGCGTCACCGTTTCATGGGATGATATTTCGTTAGGACGTGCCAAAATCTGATGGCGAGTAACATAGTCAGCCAGCTTGTTCAGCGTGGGCAAATCAAATAGCTGAGTCGGGCTGATATCCTTGCGCAACATATCGCTAAGCTGCGCAGCCAGTAGCGCATAATGTAAAGAGTTAAATCCTATCTGCCCTAGCCCGGTATCAAGATCGAGCTGTTCTGGCTCAATATCCACGATTTCTGCCACTATTCGGGTAAGCTCGCTATGAACTGTATCTCCCTGTAACATCAGTTATTCCCTCCTCATTGTTGTATTGATTGCAGCAACTGTTTGCGATCCACCTTGCCGTTTTCTGTTACCGGAAAGGTGCTCAGTACTTGAATAAGATCCGGTAACATGTAAGCCGGTAGGCTATTGCGCAGTCCGGCTTCATCTGCCCCCTCATTGCCCAGACAAAAAGCTAGCAGCCGCTGCTGACCAGATACCCTTTGCTCAAGAATAATGACAGGATCGATATAGCCATGGCGTTTCATCACTGCAGCGATTTCCCCCAGCTCAACACGGTAGCCCCGCAGTTTCACTTGAGTGTCAGCTCGGCCCAGAAACTCAATATCGCCATTAGGGAAGTAGCGGGCCAGATCGCCAGTGTCGTACATTGTCTGTTCCGGTGTTAACCGATCCGCTACAAACGATTTAGCCGTGATCTCTGGGGCATTGAGGTAGCCTTCACTCAAACACTCTCCGCTGATAAACAAACGCCCCTGCTCCCCGACATCACACGGGGCACCATCCTCACGCAGAATGTAGTAACGGCTATTTGGCATAGGGCGGCCATATGGAATACTGCTCCATTGTGGATCGACGTGTGTCACCGGATAAGAATTAGACCAGACGGTAGTTTCTGTCGCCCCGCCTAAGGCAATCAGATCCGCAGCCGGTAAAACGTCTAAAATGCCCTGTGCCAAACTGAGAGGGATCCAGTCACCGCTGAGAAAAATCAGCCGCAGCGAGACAAGGGGACTTACCGATGGCTTACTGATAAACGGGAAAACCATCTGTAAATAAGCTGGAGCGGAGTTCCAGAAGGTGATCGGTTCATTACATAAAAGGTTGCGAATGGCGAGCGCGTCCAGCCGTTGTTTATTACTCACCAGCCTTAAACTGGCTCCCGTCGCCAGCAAACCAAAGATGTCGAAAATTGACAGGTCAAAACCGATGGCATTGACCCACAGGCCACGATCCTGCGAGGAAAAACCATATTCTTTCTGTAGCCACGTGATCAGATTGGTTACCGGGCGATGTTTCACCATCACGCCCTTTGGCTCCCCTGTGCTGCCGCTGGTAAAAATAACGTAAGCTAAATGACCTGCCTGCGCGCGATCGATAGGGTCACCGCTCTGCCACTGTGCCGTCTTACGCAGCGACTCTACGGAGATTAATTGGCAGCTTTGGTCCTGAAAATCAGCCAACAATCCGGCATCAGCAATCACACAGTCAGCCTGAGCGTGTGCTAACATTTTTTTCTGCCTTTCGAGCGCATCGTTGTCATTCAGTGGCACAAATACTGCCCCCAGACGCAGGATGGCATACAGGATCGCGACTAATTCCTTTGTACGCCCCATTTTAATAGCGACTATCATTCCCGCACCGATGCCGCTTAGCTGTTGCAACGACCTGGCATAGCGGCAGCTCATGCTGTGTAACTGACGGTAGCTACATGTGCTTTCATCCTCAACAAGTGCCACTGCATCACCATAGCGTGCTACTGCAGCGTCAAACAGTGACACCATTGTGGCTTCACGATCGTAGGCCTGGGGGGACGGATTAAAGCGCAGCAGGGCTGAACGAGTCTCCGGTGAAATCTCAGACTCCCTCATAAGTGCTGATTTAAAACGAGCTAGTGTCCGCGGGAAGTTGACCTCTATCCCTATTTCTGTGGGCCAAGTCCACTCCACACACAAATCGTCGCCCTGAAAATAGGCGATACAATCGAGCAGCACTCCCTGAGTATTGGAATTCACGTAAACAGGCAGCACGTTATTTACCGTTTTAACGTCGTAATTCAGCGCATTGGTAAAGACGAGCGGGAATGCAACGCCAGTCCCCACAGGATGATGGAAACTATAACCGCGATCACGCATCATCTCAGTGGCTATCTCTTCAGCCTGTTGGGTTCGCTGTTCGGGCGTTAGCACGCAAAAGCTACTGAAATCACCCAGCGCAGAGTGCCATTGGGTATTCAGTTGGCGATGAACATAGTCCACGACCAGCAACGGCATTGGCCTCAGCGCAGGTTCATCCTGTAGCGCTCGGTTTAGCATAGCGATCAGGCAGGCATCCAGCGCTCTCCCTGCCGCGTATTGTTCCAGCACAACGCGGGGAAAGGTGATGATTTGTGTCTGTTTCTCGCTGCCGAACTTTATCCGTTCGGAAGAAGAACAGGCAGAAAGCTTTTCCTGCCAGTACTCCCGTGCACTATCAGCATTGCGGGTACGTGAAAATGCCTGCCGCCGTTGAGCATAGCGGAATACGGCGGTATCGCGTTCAGCAGAAATTTCATGCTTATCGTCTGATAACGTGAGTTGTAGCAGGCAATCACAAAAGCTTAAAGTGGCATATCCGTCAAACCAGAGGCATTGGAATCGAATAGCTAAATAGCTCTCCCCCCGCCATTCCAGTAGGAAAACCTGATAACCGGGCCAAACAGCATGTGGTTCATCGGATTTCTGGTTCCAACGCTGCTCCAGCTGCTGGCAGGCTGCGGTTAACGTTGTAGCCTCTTGATCTGTTATCACAACCCGTATGACTGGCGGTATTACAGACACCGCATTAGGTGTCACCATTCCCTTGGCCGTCATTAGCGTTGAAAGAATAGGATGCTCCCGATGCATCTGACGCAGTGCTCTCTGCCATTGCTGAACGCTCAGTCTTGACACCGGATAAACGCGCAACACCCAGGAAGACGGTGCGCCAGGATGTACCATGTGCTGATACAGGTAGTTTGACATCATCGGCGTTAACGGAAAGGACTCAACTCGCGCTGCTAACGGCGGTTGAACAGCTCGTTCAGCCGTGACAGAAAGAGAATGGCTTTCCATAAAATCGACCCATGACTGAAGATAACGCAGTGCTTCTTCACGGTTTAAAGCACGGGTGTCGATATCCCAAGCCAGTTGCAGCCTGTCTCCCAGATCCAGTACGTGGCAGTGGAGCCGTACCCCGCTGGTTGCCATGTTTTCATGCACGACGTTATCGTACCAAGACGCTTGAGCACCATAGCGGGTAATACCGGAATAAACGATGGGAAGTACCCCCTGCGTGACTGGGAGAGAGCGTAAAGCTTCCACTGCTGAGACATGATAGTGGCGCAGATCCTGTTCTAACTGATCGTGCAATCGGCTGACATAGCGGGCGAAATCACCGGAAGATGCCTCTGCCAAAAAGAGACTGCTGGAGGTGAATGGCCCTACGACCTGTTCAATATCTGTATGCAACGGCGGACGGTTTTTTAGTGTCATAATCACACCAAATGTCTCCCCCTGCTGATATTGACTGAGCCAGTCCAAGAACAGGAAAAACAGCAGGTTTTGCGGGGAGGTGTGCAACTTCTGACTGGCTTCCTGATAACGTTTCGCTGTCAGGCGGTGAGTAAGCCTGAATACCCGGGAAGCCGAAGCTTCTGCCTGCCCAGGAGGAAGGGCTGCAGGTCGCCAAGCTACACCCAGTTTTTGCTGCCAGTAGCGTAGCGCCAGAGCGTATTCATCCGTTGTTTTATCTGCCTGATGCAGGACAACATCGCGGAAGTCAATCTCCGGTAAAGGCTGGAGAGGCATGTCATGGTATAGCGCATGCCATTGAGCCAACAGCAGTTGGGCGCTATGGCCATCAATCACGGCCGCATCCATACAAAAATGGACCAGATTCGTCTCGGCATTAACCTGCGTTACCTGAAGTTCATAGCGCGGAAAATCGTCAATACCAAACCGGCGGGTTGCCATTTTTTGGTTCACACTATCCAGATAACTTTCCACATCCTGACCCGTAAGATGTAAGGCCGTCACCGGGATCGTCACAGGGAGAACCTGATGTTCAATCTGCTGTTTGCCTGACTTCAACATCCTTACCGACAGCATGGGGTGTCGCACAACCAGTTGTTGCCAAGTGTGTTGCAGCTTATCAATATTTAAATTAGCAACAGCAAACTCCAGCCAGACGATGCTGCCAATACCATCCAGCCCCTTTTGCGTCATGCGACTGAATGCGTGGCTAGCCTGCAAATCTGTGAGGGGGAAAGGTTGATAGCGGTTATCTGGTGCTGCTTGTAATAAGCAAGATGCGGTAACCGCTGGCGTAATATGAGAATGGCTAAGCTGTGCCAGCAGATCGGCTATACTCGTTTCATTCATCAATGTATACAGATCGACAGACAGGTCAAAATACTGCTGTAGACCTTGTTGCAACGCCAGCATTTTCAGTGAATCGACGCCAGCCTGAGCAAACGTTATCGATTGTTCTAACGACGTTGCCTTTAAGCCAGTCATGTGGCTGATAAACTGCTGAACGGAGTATGACGCTACTGACGCAGAACGTGCCTCAATAACAGGCACACCTTTGTTAACGGCTAACAGTGGACGGTACAGAGAACCGGATTCCTGACTGACAGGCAATGGAACTTTACGGTATTGCTTGCCTGCAACAAATTGTGTTAACAGATCAGATTGGGTAAATGTCGCTATTTTACCTGCTGGCGTACAAATACCGTTGCCCGGATGTTGTTTCTGTTTCAGCTCACTGATAATCTGCTGAAAATGCGCCAAACTATCAGCACTAAAATACCAGCCGATGCGTTCAATTTCACGGTGAGCCAGCGTCCACGCGACATCAGATAACCTCCCTCCATCATCATGTAATGCTTGCTGCAAAGCATCCAGATATTCACTTAACCGTGCTGCTGAAGTTGCAGATATGACAATTTGCCGGCCTATCCGCTCCTCACTGTCGCGAGCGATATCATCGGGCACTGGCACAAACTCAATTAAGCAATGTGCATTAGTACCACTCATGCCAAACGCACTCACAGCGGCTCTACGCGTTGCCTCCGACCATGGAATCGGTGTATCAGGCAACTGGAATGTTTGCAGAAAACCACAATCAATCAAAGGATTAAGCTCGTTGAAGTGTGAGCACGGCGGCTTAATGCCAAATTTAGCGCTGAGCGTCGCCTTTACGACACCAGCAATGCCTGCCGCAGCAGTTAAATGCCCGATGTTGGCTTTCAGCGTCCCTAACACACAGGGCTGGGTTCTCTCTGTGCTGGCAAATACCTGCATAAGCGCGCGGGCTTCTATTGGATCGCCCAAATGGGTTCCAGTACCGTGCGTTTCTACATATCCAACCGTTGCAGGTGAAATACCGGTTTGTTGATACAGGGAAGCGAGTAAGTCTGCCTGTGCCTTGCCATTCGGGGCAGTAACAGAGGTAGAGTGCCCATCATGGTTAACTACGCTGCCTTTGATAACCCCCCAAATATGATCCCCCTGTTGCCGCGCTGCATAGAGAGGTTTCAGTAGCAGCAACGCCCCGCCTTCACCGTGGACAAAACCATCAGCCTGTGCGTCAAACGGTCGGCATTTGCCACGAGGTGAAAATACGTTTAACTGGCTGGTTTGTAGATAAAATTCAGGATGCAGAGTGAGTGAAATACCCCCGCATATTGCCATGCTGCTTTCACCACTCCGTAAACTTTGACAGGCGAGATGCAGTGCCACCAGAGAAGAAGAACAGGCGGTATCGACGACCATAGCAGCACCATGGGTCCCTAGATAGTGCGCTAAACGCCCAGCCAGCATTGCGTTATCCGTTCCCAGGAATGCGTTAGGTCCTTGATGGATGCCCGCATCACGCAATACCTGATGGTAAAAAGAGTCCCGAAGTCCCAGAAAAATGCCTACTGCATGGCCTTTCAACGCTGCACGGCTATAACTGGCGTCTTCCATCAGCATTCGCAGTAAGGCAAAGCAGCGCCGGTGTTGGGGATCTAATCCCAAAGCTTCATCGTCGGTAAAACCGTAGCGATTAGCATCAAATTGCCAGGCATTATCCAAGAATGCCCCCCATTTACTCCGCGAGGCAACTCCATCAGGAGAGTAAAAACTCTCGTCTAGCAACCAGCGTTCTGCGGGAATTTCACTAATTTCATCCGCTGCCGCCAATATTTTGTGCCAAAACTGTGTGATTGAATCTGCGCCGGGAAACTGCCCTGCCATACCGATAATGGCAATATCATCATCAACTGCGGGCGATAACTGCTCAGGATGCATGGATTTAGCTGCATGGCTGGCAAGAAGAGTCTCGATATCAGGCGCGTTATAGAGATCGATGGCAGAAAACTCAGGGCCAAACAGTGGTTTCATAGCCGTGGCTAACGCCACGATTGAGATTGAATCAACCCCCATTGCTGTCCAAGTTGCCCGCTGCTGCTGCTGGGCCAGAGGATAGCCCAAAACATGTTCAATGCAGTCCAGCACACGCTGTTCGACAGTTGTGTTACCCAGCTGTTGTGGCTCAGTCTGCCTGTTCAGCGTCTCTGCTAACGCCCGCCGGTCTACTTTACCGTTGCTCAATCTGGGCAATGTTTCGATCGGCTGAATGTGATGTGGCAGCATGAATGCCGGTACGCGTTGCTGTAGCAGCTCTCTTATCTTCTGGTGCTGAGGATCGGCAAGCGAATTCGCGGTAACCACCCAAGCATAGAGATGATCATAGCCAGTAGGGGTTTTGTCATACAACACAACGGCATCTTTTACTTCTGGCAACCGTTTAAGCTCATTCTCGACGGCACTCAGATCCAGCGATTGACCATTAATTTTGACACGGTCATCTTTCCTGCCTTTCAGAAGAAACTCACCGTTAGGCAACTTTATGCCCAGATCGCCAGTACGGTATACACGTACTGGCTGCTGATCGATGTTGATAGTGGGAAACGCACGGGCTGTCCGCTGCTCTTGCCGGTGATAACTTAAAGCAACACCGATGCCGCTGACGCAAATTTCTCCCACTTCGCCGTCAGCAACCTCCTGCAACAGGTCATCACACAGCGTCACCTGTAAATTCTTAATCGCTCTAAACGTTAATGCTTCTCCCGCCTGCCTGATACCTGCTGCAATAGTATTAACTTCTGTGGCACCGTAATCCTCTATAATCCGGCAGTCGGGGAACAATTGTTGGCACTGTTCAATCAACGAAGCATCATAAATTTCTCCTCCCAGTGTGATGAGCTCCAGTGCACATTCAGATCGCTGTAATGGTCTGTCGCAGGCCGCAAGCAACAAGCGTAATAGCGATGGAGTGAGCGTGATCCAATTAACACGACGTTGAACAAGAAAATCTTTTAAAGAGTGTGGATCGCTAAGCAATGCGTGAGGAAGCATGATGGTGGGCTGCCCCAGTAACAGTGCACCCAATAGCTCCCACATGGATGGCATAACACTGATATATGAACGGGATGCCGCAATAGTGGGAGCATGCTGCTCTAGCTCAGACCACATCCACGCTAAACGATTAAGTACCTGATGCTGAGCGTGGAGTACGCCTTTAGGTTCCCCTGTTGACCCTGAGGTAAACATCAAGATCGCCGGAGCAGAAATATTTCCCTCATTTAAGGGTTGATATTGAAACTGGCTAACAGCCTCAATGTCATGGGCGGATAGCACCGTGGAATTCGCTGCCCAAGCAGGCACTTTGCCATCTTCCGTATCGTGAAGAATCAAGAGCACATCGGCATATTCCGCTAACCGACGAAGATAATCCGCAGGCCAAGTGGGTTCTAGCGGGGTGTAAACGTATCCGCAGTGCCAAATCGCAAACATGCTGGCAAATAATAGGGGGGATTTATTACAATTCACTCCAATATGCGATCCAGGAGGTAATCCTGCCTGCTCAATTTTTACAATGACTTTTTGGATAAGCAAAGCAATTTCATTATATGTCGCTTTATTTTGTGCCTTATTACCATAATAAATTGCCACTTCCCGAGAGAATATCTGAGTTACTTTTTCAAATAACGCAGGCAAGGAAAGCCCTTTATTTATCGCATTCAATCCATTCTCTAAAATAATATTATTATGCAACTCACTGGACATAGAATTTCCTCAGGAGCAATCCTGACCTAATAAGGCCCTTAATGATTAATAAATAGTAAAACCCAATGCTGCACATTTATTTGAAATGTGCAGAGAATTTATAATAAAAATAATTTTGCAATGATTTAATTTAGCTGAGCTATAACCTCTACATTACCGCTTAGTGCAATACTAATCATACACCCTTTTTCAGCTTGTTTAATATATTTATCCACAGTTTCACGCGGTAAATCATGAGAGGATTGAATAGAAACAAAATGTCTAATTTCTTTTAATTTAGGTCCCATTGGAGTAATGGAAAAATCAGCTTCACTATTAACACTAATATTTTCATACTCTATTTTATTAAATTGAAAAATAGCACTCAATGTAATAATAAAGCAAGAAGTCGAAGCGCCGACAATTAAATCTTCTGGGTTGGTTCCTTTCCCCAATCCACCTAAATCCTGCGGAACTGAAATAATGCTCGCTAAGCTCCCCACATTTAACATTCCCTTGCCGGTAGCCAGGGTTCCTTGCCAATTACTTTCTGCGTGAAAAGTTTGAATCTGCACTCTTTTATCTCCTAATTGATTCAGTTAGCGCTCGTATGCTGCCGTAACTTAGCCAATAATGGCATTCGCCGCATTTCGTCGCGCAGTTGCCTTTTGAGCACCTTGCCGGTTATTCCTTTCGGGATATCCCTGTGCTGCAAAAGAACCAGTTGGGATAATTCAACCAATTTTCTATCCGTCAAACACTGGTTGATACGTTGTAGTAAAGCCTCTTCATCTATTACTTCAGCCTGTGGCTGTACAACGGCAAATAGCACTGGCTGAGCAAATTTAGAATCAAAAGACTCTCCCACAATAGAACAATCTTCCAGTTCTGCAAAATTCGATAAAATAATTTCTTCACTCAGCAGGCTATAACAGGGGCCGCCAGAGGTCATCACTACGTCAGAAATGCGATCAACGTGGAAGACCAACCCATTCTCATCTTGGTAAGCCAAGTCACCTGTTAGCCAGTACCCTTTAATTCGGCTCTGGTAAGTTAACGCTGAATTGTTCCAATACCCCGGCGTAATACTGGGAGATTTAATGCCTAAACAACCAACTTCACCTGCTATGGCTTCACTCCCGTCAGCTCGAAAAATGCGTACCTGCACCCATTCTTGTGGTAGGCCAACACATCGGCCATAGTTGTTTGTATAGGGCGTATGGATAATTCGGATGCTGATGTGCCCCATTTCTGAGGAACCCAGCCCGTCGACAAACTGGGATCCTTCCACTCGGACCTTTCCCCTATAGTGCCATCCCTGACGAACCAAACGGCGGATGTGTGGTTCATGCGCTGCATCACCGCTGTTTATCCACGTGTTCACCGAAGAAAAATCACAACGTTCTGCATAGTTTGTCGCCAGCTCTACGTAAGTTTGAGGGAAAGCCACCACGGTAGAAGGATGCCATTTCTCGATTAATTCCGCGACATTCTGTCCCTCTCGTGAACAAGCCATAACGATTTTGCTGCCACTCAACGCACAGTGGATCAGAAACGCAATAGATGAATTATGTGATGACGGTAGCGCATTCAGATAATAGTCGTTGCCTTGCGCCTGAGGCTTGTTCAATAAGTCGCGTATACCGTGAAACCACTGTTGATGAGCCAGGATCACAGCCTTCGGTGTCCCTGTTGTCCCAGAACTGTGCGTGATCATGATAGGAGAATCGGCTTCATGCTGATAAAAATCGGCTTCTTTTAGCAATTCCGACGCTAAAGAGACTTTTTCAATCATCACCACCTCAATCCGCTTTTTTAGATGATTTTTCAGGACACTTCCCTGCTTTCCTGCTGAGACAACGAGGCACGCTCCAATATTAGAAAAGTGTGCGCCTGCGGTAGCGATAGGCATTGCCCCGTTGGTCAACGCGGGTACGGCTCCGAGCGCATTTAAAGCGGCATAATGTAGAATGTAATTAATGCCATCACCACAGTAAACCCCAACCACATCAAAAGGTTTGACGCCTCTGGCCTGATACCAACGAGCCCAGCGGAGAGCCAATTGATAAAGCTGTTGAATGGTTAACTGATAGACGTGTTCCTCAGCCGCGATTTGTGTTCCCTCAGGGATAATGATGCTTGCCTCGTCGTTTGCAGAATAAAAAGCCTGCGCAATAGGCAAGAAATTACCCGCGCCCAACGTTGGATTTAACTGTAAAGATTTTCGTTGTTCATCGGTCATAATTGTCGTCATTACTATCCCCTTAGAAAACCCCATTCAGAGAATAAGCTTCCTGCGTGGATAGCACTTGTTGCAGCCGATTCAAAAGCTGTGCCGGATTCTCACTCTGGAAAACATTGCGCCCGATGCACAATCCCTGCGCTTTTGCTGCCATAATGACAGAAGTAAAATCAACGATTTCATCATCACTGCTCCGCTCTCCCCCGGCAAACAGTAAGTTAATATCCTGAGTGAGACCGTCAGTAATCTCGAACAACAGTTCTGATCTGGCTGGTTTACGCAATTTAAGTGCCGTTACCCCCATTTCACTAAAAGTTCGGATATATTTTCGGTGACGTGTCACGTACTCTTTATCACTCAAATCCGACTCAATTAAACTGAACATCACTAATACTGGTATACCACGGGGTATGGTGTGTTGCATAACCTGACCGAGTTGGATCAAATTCTGGGCTGTATTATGCTGACTAAAGGGTAAATCTAAGCTAATAGCATCGGCACCTAACTGCATAGCAAGATCTGCATTTGACAGCAGTGGCTTAAAACTTGCGTCTTGGGCTAGGTGACTATTACCATTAATTTGTAAACACACAGCTGTACCGAGTAGCAAATTATGCTTAACAAGGTGATATAAGAAGCCTGGGTGAACGACGATACCATCAATATGTGAGCTATTTATCCAGCTCTCAACGGCAGAGAAGTTATTTATTCCCGCCATTGGCCCACTAGTTAAACCATGATCTATTGGAATAATTAACGAGCGACCATTTTTTTTATTAACAAACTTCGACCAGCGATGAGTTATACCAGTATTCATGACATTTCCTTATTGGCTAATTGATAGCTGAGTAACCATTATAAAGAGGGGACGTTATATCCTTTCATTCTCTCTTTTCATTTATTATCACAAATCTGAAATTCCTTCGAAATGGTGAAAATTTTGTTTCAGAAAATTCACCCTTCCTTGTTTAATTTAATTTAATTAGCATCAAAATAATTAATCAATCAATCACAACCAAATAATCACAATAAATTAATGTAAAGGCAGTAATTGATAGCGGAAAGTTACAGTAACTCAATGGATACAATTAATTTCAAATAAAAACACACCTGTCTATAAACATAACAAAATGTGGATTGTTGAATTATGAAATTTGGTAATAGAAATGATATATTTGATCTAGCTTGGGAATTTTTAAGGCGTAATGATAAATATATCGAAGATTGGGATAGAGTGAAAAAAATACATCCCAAAATAGGTAACCAAGAATACTATTTAATACAACATCCTATTGATAAAGTCGCAGAAAAAAAATGGGGATTATTAAAATATGCAGACCCTAAAAATACAATTCCTGCCTATATATTTTGGTCTCCAAAATACAGCGAGAAATGGATTAATGCCTTTATTGTACAAGCCTCAAGTAACAATAATAGTGCAATAAATTTATTTATAGACAACAACATTAGCTATGTAGTGATGAAATTATTAGATAATAAACATTGCATAAAAATATCAAGGGGAAATAAATATTTTCAGTTTTTTGTTGAAAATTATAGTCATGAGAAAAATATTAGTTTAATGCTATTTTTTCCTCTTTGTACAAAATTAAAAAACGTAAAATCAAAAATATCCGAAATTGAAGAAATATTAGACAGCAAATCAAGTAAGAAAAACATTGACTACTCTAAATTAGACCTGCTGGATATTCTTGATTATAAAAAAAAAGGGGCCTCACAGAGAGAATTAGCTAGTTTAATATTTAAAGATATTCCTGTCGAAAATTTATGGAATCCAGATAGCTCTATTCGTTCAAATATTAGATACAGAATAAAGAAGGCACAAAATATGGTTGAAAAAGGTTATTTAAAACTTATTTGCTAATGTAACACTCACAGAGTGAGAGCATGAAAGATAAGTTATTATCCATCGACTAAGTTAGATCATTTTATGAACAAAATGAGATTAGAAATCACCCAACCCAAGCTGCTATCTTAAACAGATTAATGAGCATTTTATCGACACTGTTTGAGTATGACTCTATCTGAATGAAATTTAGGCTTTCACGCTCTCGCCCTATCCCGGTTTGCCTACTTTCCTTTGGACATCATCTTCTGCATCACCAGCTGTCCGAACATCCCGGTGATTACCTGACCTGCCCTACACCCTGACTCATCATGCCTGCCATATCGTCCATGCGTACACCGGCCCACGCTAATGCCCCCAGCCAGACCATCGGCAGGACGATAAACAGCGTCCCCATTACCAGCTCCATAATTAAATCGTCCGAGGTATTCTGAATGCCCGCCAGATTAAACAGGCT